>DAITNE010000008.1:0-15902 GCA_036834765.1 Methylocella sp. | reverse complement strand
TGATCCCAGGCGCAGACGACCCAGCCGATGGTCCGGCCGGCTCAGACGAGCCTGAAGGCGGAAGCCGCCTGAGTAGGACCGGCCAGCGGCCGATTCCTGTCAGCGACGCTCCATGACTCGGCAATAAGCCATCCTCTTTTCACCACCTAAAGTGTGGTCGTTCAGATCCGTGGATCCGACGCCGGATCCAGCGCCGACCGACCATTTGGCGACCACTCGTGACGCCAACTTCTGATCACGGCGCCGGTTGCCGTCCAACCCGCATCGTGGTTTGTACGACATAATGTACTTATGCGTCGTAATAATTTGTTTTTAAACGATCGTGTCGATGGATGATTTGGGCACCGGCTATTCGAGTCTGGGCTATCTGCGCGCCTTCCCGTTCGACAAGCTCAAGATCGACCGCTCCTTCGTCAGCGATCTATCCGCCGGCGGCTGCATGGCGATCGTTCGCGCGGTTACAGGGCTCGGAACGAGCCTTGGCATCTTGACGACGGCGGAAGGCGTCGAGACGAGCGAACAGCTCGAATGGCTGCGCAACGAGGGGTGCACGGAGATGCAGGGCTATTATTTCAGCCCGCCCGTTCCGGCGAGCAAGATCCTGCCCATGCTGAAGGCGAATGAAAGCATCGACCCGCGGTTTTTGCCCGCGGTGCGGCATTAAATTCCCACGCGACAACAATGCGGGGTGCACCCGGCGCTATTGGCATGCGTCTGTACGAGGTTGTCGCGGCTTCAGCCTGTCGGCGCGCCTCGGGGCCGGTTGGGTTGCGCATGCCGCCGCTTTCAAATCTCAATTTGACCGCCGAGTTCGACGACCCGGTCCGGCGGAATCGAAAAGAATTCCGTCGCAGGAAGAGCGTTGCGGTGCATCAGCGCAAAGAGCCTGACTTTGAAGCCGTGCCATCGCGATCCGCGCGCAGAGCAAATCTTGAGCCTGCCGACGAAAAATGACGTCTGCATCATATCGAAGCTGAGCTGCTGCGCCGCGCAGCTGTCGAGCACTTGCGGAATATCGGGCTGCTCCATGAACCCGTAGCGGACAATCACGGAATGGAAATCATCGCCAAGCTGTCGAAGCGTGATGCGGTGCTCGGGGGCGGTGCGGGGAATATTCTCCGTCGCCACCTGCAACAGCAAGATGCGCTGATGCAGCACTTTATTGTGTTTGAGATTATGTAGAAGAGGCACCGGCACCACATCGGTCCGGCTGGTCATATAGACCGCGGCGCCGGGAACTCTTGGTTTTCCATGAACCTGCCTGATGAAATCCGGCAGGGGCAGCGTGTCCCGCTCCAGCTTTGCGAGCACCGCCGCGCGGCCCTCGTACCAGGTCCACATCAGTAAAAACAGGATCGCGGCCATGACGAGCGGGACCCAGCCCCCTTCGAAGAATTTGGTCAAATTCGCCGCGACGAAGGTCAGATCCACGCAGATGAACGAGCCCGCCACCGCAAGGCTCGGAAGCAGGCCCCACCGCCAGATGTCGCGCATGGCCCGGAACATAAGGATCGAGGTGAGGAACATGGTCAAGGACACCGCGATCCCGAACGCCGCCGCTAAATTGTCGGAGGAGCGGAACGCAACCGTCAGCGTGAGCGTCAGCGCCATCAAAGTCCAATTCACGAAGCCGACGTAGATTTGGCCATGGCCTGCATCCGACGTCTGCGTAATGCGCAGGCGCGGACAAAGTCCGAGCTGAATCGCCTGACGCGTCATCGAAAATGCGCCGCTTATGATGGCCTGGCTCGCGATGATCGTCGCGACGGTGGCGAGCAGCACCAGCGGTGCCTGTAGAAGCGGCGGACAGAGGCTGAAAAAGGGATTGGCGTCCGCGCCGGCCGCCCCGTCGATGACGACGGCGGCCTGACCGGCGTAATTGAGCAGCAGCATGGGCAGCACCAGGCCGTACCAGGCGATCCGGATCGGGCGCGCGCCGAAATGACCCATATCGGCGTAAAGGGCCTCTGCGCCCGTCGCGCATAAAAAGACCGCGCCCAGAACGACGAAGCCGGTGAAGCCATGCATGAACAGATAGGTTAGCCCGTAGCGTGGATCGAGCGCCACCAAGACGCCCGGATGATGCAGCACGCCGCCTAATCCAAGCCAGCCGATCGTGAGGAACCAGACGGTCATGATCGGGCCAAATAATTTGCCGATTCGCCCGCTGCCGAGCGGCTGCAGCCCAAAGACGCCAAGTAGGACGATGACCGCCAATGGAACGATGTAGGGCGCGATGGCCGGGAGCGGCTGTTTCAGCCCTTCAAGCGCGCTCAGCACCGAGATCGCCGGCGTGATTGCGCCATCGCCATAAAGCAACGCGGCGCCAAGCGCGCCGATCGCGATGATGCCGACGTGGGCGCCGTGCTTGATTCCGAGCAGGGACATCAGAGCGAGGATGCCGCCTTCGCCTTCATTGTCCGCGCGCATGACGATCCCGACATATTTTATCGAGGTCGTGATGACGAGGGTCCATACGATCAGCGACAGCATCCCCAGGGCGACAGCGGGGGTCGCGGCGCCGCCCGCCCACAGAAGGGCGGTTTTCATGGTGTAAAGAGGGCTTGTTCCGATATCGCCATAGACGACGCCGAGCGCGCCCACCGCCATCGCGGCGACATTTGCTTGCGGGGAAGCGGTCTTGGAATGGTCGACCGTCGCCGAACGCGTCATCCAACAGACCCCAACGACATCGGCCAGCCAATGGGCCTGCAGAGACGAAGATTGCCGCCGTTGCCGGGCTTTCGCAATGCTAGAGTGGGATGGGGCAAAGCAGAACCCGCTTTTCCGCCCGCATCCCGCTCTAATCTATTGGAATCGATCACGTTCATGACTTTGGACTGATTCGATCCAAAATCATCGTGATCTAAAGGAGCCCCATTCCGACGGCCGGCGCGGTTTGTCAGCTCCGTTCGATCCCCGCATCTTCCTTGGCGCGGCGCGCGATGGCCGACCAGTCGAGGCCGCCGTCGCCATTGGCCAGCGCGGCGAGAAACCGGTCGCGCACGATCGCCGCGAAGGGCAGCGGGACTTCAAGCTTTTCGGCGGCCTCCTGCAGCAGCCGGTTGTCTTTCATGCCGAGCGGCATTTTGAAGCCCGGCGGCGAGAATTTGTCTTCGAGGATCAGCCCGCCATAGGTCTTGTAGACCGGCGCGGCGAACAATGTTTCGGTCAGCAGCTCCTGCACCCTGGCCGTCTCGACGCCGCCCTTGGCGGTCAGCGCAAAGGCCTCGGCGAGGCTTTCGATCACGCAGGTGATGAGAAAATTCCCCGTGAGCTTGACCAGATTGGCCTGCGCGGGCCGGTCGCCCATGACGAAAATGCGCTGGCCCATGGCTTCGAGCGCCGGACGGATTTTCTCGACAAGCGCGGCCTCGCCCGCCGCCGCGATGAAGAGCTTTGCGGCCGCGGCTGCCTCCGGGCGGCCGAACACGGGCGCGGCGGCATAGGCCTGCCCCCGTGCGGCGTGGGCATCAGTGAGGCGCTCCGACAGCGCGACCGAGATGGTGCTCATCGAGACATGGGCGGCCCCGCGCGCCAACCCCTCGATGATGCCGTTCTCGCCAAGGGTCACGGCTTCCGCCGCCGCATCGTCGGCGAGCATGGTGATCGCGATTTCGGCCTGCCTTGCGGCCTCGGCCGGCGTTGGCGCGATGGCGGCGCCGAGCGCTTCAATCGCCAGCGCTGGCGCCTCGCTTCTGTTCCAGGCGATCACGGTGTGGCCATGCTTCAGGAGATTGCGCGCCATCGCGCCGCCCATGGCGCCGAGGCCGAGGAATGCGATTTTCATGCTCCGCTCCTTTCCGCTTTGGTGCCCGTCTCATGCGCGCGGCGCGCCTCATAGGCTTTGAGATGAACATAGGCAATGCGCAGGATGGAGTTTGGCTCCGCCTTGCCGCCTTGGCGGCGGAGGAGGTCGCCGACGATGTGGTCCGCCTCGATCGGCGCGCCGCGCTCGATGTCGCGCAGCATAGAGGCGACGAATTCCGACCCCGGCGCCGTCAGCATGCCGCCTGCGAACTTCCGCGCGGGCTCCCGCGGCGCGAAGCCGGCGCCGGTCGCTATTTCTGCACATTCATTATAGAGCGCGACGGCGAGATCGGCGCCGCCCGCCACCTCGATGTCGCCGACCGCCGCGCGCATCAGGCAGGTGAGGCCGGCGGCCGAGGCAATGAAGGTCCATTTCTCCCACATCTCCTGCGCGATTTTTCCCGAGCGGCGCGCGTCGAATCCGGCGTTGAGCAGGACCTTGTCGAGCGCCTCCGCTTTCTCCGCCTGCGCGCTGTCCCGGGCGCCATAGGCGAGATTGGCGAAATCGCTGAAATGCAGGATGCGGCCTTGGTCGTCGAGATCCGTCGAGATCGCGCAGAGCCCGCCGAGGACGGCGCCTGCGCCGAAGCGCTGATCGAGCGCGTCGAGATGGCGCATGCCGTTGAGGAGCGGCAGGATCAGGGTATTGTGGCCGACAGCGGGCGAGAAGGATTTTATCGCGCCGTCGAGGTCATAGGCCTTGCAGCTCAAAATGATGAGGGCGAAGGGCTCGCGCAGGTCTTGCGCCTCGATCAGCGGCGGCCGGGGCGCGTCGATATCGCCGAGCGGGCTTTTGACGATGAGCCCGGTCGCGGCGAGCTGCGCCGCCCGCTTTGCGCGCACGAGGAAGGTGACGTCGCGGCCGGCTTTCAGCAGGCGGGCGCCGAAATAGCCGCCGGTCGCGCCGGCGCCGACGACGAGAATGCGCATGGGCAGGTCCTTTCGAGGATGCGCGTCAATCCGCGCGGAAACCTGCGCGGCACTGGCGCTTGCCGGGCTGGTCTCCTGGCGCAGGCGCTTCAAACGCGCATCTTGTAGAACGCCAGCAGTCGGGGAACAATCTGGAGGCTCCTCCCCGCCTCATCAATTGTTTGGGCGCGAATTGTTTGGGAGCCACCTGGCCATTACATCGGCGCCTGACCATGATTCTATCAGCCTGATTATTTTGGCGGCTGAGGGAACTCGCCGGCGTAAACGTCAAAGTCCGGCCATTGTCGATCTAGGCTCCTGAATCTATTTAACTTTCATAATAAAAGCCGGCGCTTCGCAGAGTTGGCGCCGCGCTTGCTACCAAGAGTCCGGAAGGCGGCTAGGGTTCCGATCGCAGCGTTGCGATGCTGGTCCGAGAGCTGCAATCCAGCCGGGAGAAATCGGCTGGAGGCACGGCGGGATAAAAGCCCGGGAGACCAAACGACGTCAGGGATTGGCGTCAATGGTCTCGCCAATCCCCTTTTTCATGGAGGATTGGATGATGCCTACAAAGAAGCTCGCCTCAAAACTCGCTTCCCTCTGTTTTGGCGCCGCTCTGCTGTTTGGAGCGGGCGATGCCGCGTTCGCCGCGCCGAAGAAAGACTTCAAGCTCGCCTGGTCGATCTATGTGGGCTGGATGCCGTGGCAGTGGGCCGCCGACAACGGAATCGTCAAGAAATGGGCCGACAAATACGGCATCAAGATTGATGTCGTTCAGTTCAACGACTACGTCGAATCGATCAATCAATACACCGCCGGCGCCTTCGACGCGCTGACCGTCACCAACATGGATACGGTCGCGGTGCCCGCCGTCGGCGGCGTCGATTCGACCGCCGTGATCGTCGGCGACTTTTCCAACGGCAATGACGCCGTGATCCTCAAGGACAAGACCGACCTCGCCGCCATCAAGGGCCAGAAGGTCAATCTCGTCCAGTTCTCCGTCTCACATTATCTGCTCGACCGCGCGCTGGCCTCGATCGGCCTTCTCGAAAAGGACGTCACCGTCGTCAACACCTCCGACGCCGATATGGCGGCCGCCTTCGCGACTCCCGACGTCACCGCGGTCACGACATGGAATCCGATCACCTCCGAGATCCTGGAGCGCAAGGACGCGCACAACGTCTTCAACTCAAGCCAGATCCCGGGCGAAATCATGGATCTTGCCGTCGTCAACACCAAGACGCTGGCGGACAACCCCGATTTCGGAAAGGCGCTGGCGGGCATCTGGTATGAGACGCTTTCGATCATGACCGCCAAAACCCCGGCGGGCGAGGCCGCGCGGGCGGCCATGGGCAAGGCGTCGGGCACCGATCTCGCAGGCTTCGAATCGCAGCTGAAGACGACGCGCATGTTCTACACGCCGGCCGACGCCGTCGCCTTCACGAAGAGCGCGACGCTGCCGAAGACGATGAAGCTCGTCAACGACTTCCTGTTCGCGCACGGCCTCCTCGGCGACAACGCCAAAAACGCCGACGTGATCGGAATTTCGTTCCCCGACGGTTCGACCATCGGCGATCCGGCCAAGATCGGCCTGCGCTTCGTCACCACCTACATGGACTCCGCCGTCACGGCGCAGAACTGAAGGCGCGACGGCGATGCGCATCCTCACCTATCGGCCAAACAAGCGGGCAAGTCTTCTCCTGCCCGCGATTCCCTTCATTCTGCTGATCGCCCTCTATTCGTTCGGGTCGGTCGTACGGCATGTGGGCAATCCCGATGACAAGCTGCTGCCAGGCTTGACCAGCCTGGTCTCGGCGGTGCAGCGCGTCGCCATCGAGCCGGATAAGCGCACCGGCGGCGTCATCCTTTGGTCCGACACCGCGGCGAGCCTCACGCGCCTTGGAGCCGGGATCCTGTTCGCGACGCTGATTAGCCTCGTGGTCGGGTTGACCGTCGGCCTTTTGCCCTATCTGCGCGTTCTGCTGTCGCCTTTCATCGCCGTGCTGTCGATGATCCCGCCCTTGGCGCTTTTGCCGATCCTGTTCATCGTGTTCGGGCTCGGCGAGGCTTCCAAGATCGTGCTGATCATCATCGGAATCGCGCCCTTCATGACCCGCGATCTGGCGTTGAGAGTCGCCGAGATTCCGGCTGAACAATTGATCAAGGCGCAAACGCTCGGCGCGACCACCTGGCAGATCCTGCTGCGCGTTGTCGCGCCGCAGATGATGCCGCGTCTCATCGACTCCGTGCGGCTCTCGCTCGGCGCCGCATGGCTCTATCTCATCGCCTCGGAGGCGATCGCCTCGGAAAGCGGGCTTGGCTACCGCATCTTCCTGATGCGCCGCTATCTGGCGATGGACGTCATCCTGCCCTACGTCGCCTGGATCACGCTTCTCGCCTTCCTGTCTGACTTTCTCTTGCGGGCCCTGCAAGGCCGGCTGTTCCCCTGGTTCGCAGGAGCGCGCGCGAAATGACGACCATCAGTTTTCAAAACGTCTGGAAGGAATATGACGGCAAGGTCGTGCTCGAAAAGCTGTCGCTCGAGATCGCCCCGCACGCCTTCGTCGCTCTCGTCGGGCCGTCCGGCTGCGGCAAGACGACCTTCCTGCGCATGCTGCTCAGCGAGGAGACGCCGACGCGCGGGCGCATCCTCGTCGACGGCGAGCCGCTGCCGCGGGAGCCTACGGTTGAACGCGGCGTGGTGTTCCAGCGCTACTCCGTGTTTCCGCATCTGACCGTGCTGCAGAACGTCATCCTCGGCAAGGAATTCGCGGGTTCGAAATTCCTTGGCGCCCTGTTTGGAACGGCCAAGCGCAAGGCGACCGAGGAGGCGGCGGCGCTGCTCGACGAGGTCGGCCTGACGGCCGCCTCGGACAAATATCCGGCGCAGCTCTCGGGCGGCATGCAGCAGCGCCTCGCCTTGGCGCAGGCGCTGATCACGCGGCCTAAGATTCTGCTGCTGGATGAGCCCTTCGGCGCGCTCGACCCCGGGATCAAGGCCGACATCCACGAGCTGATGCTTCGCCTGTGGAAGGAGTGTCAGATGACGGTCGTCATGGTGACGCACGATCTCAGCGAAGCGTTCCGCCTCGGCACGCGCGTGCTGACCTTCGAGCGCAAACCAAACAGCCAGCTGGAGCCCGATCGCTTCGGCGCGACGGTTACGCGCGACCTCGACGTCTGGCCGCCGAAACTCGCGCCCTGGAATACGGGCGCGCCGCGCAAGGGCGCCAAGGCGATCAACTGAAATCCAGAAACGCCGCCGGGACGGCCCGGCGCGATCCTTTGATTTGAGTCAGGACGGCCTGACGCCGGTCAGAAAGGATATGGCCATGAATGATCTCGACGCATCGACCCCCGAAGCGCATCGGGCGCGATATATGGAGCTGAAAAGCAATGCAGCGCGGCGCAGGACGCCACGCGGGAAGGTCCCGTCAACGCTGCATGCGCTTTCCGCCGCCGAAATCCTGCATGAGGAGACCATCCCCGGCGGCTGGTACTGGACGACGCGCGTTGCGCGCGGGCAGAGGCTGCGCATCGTCAATCCGGGCGGACGCGCCAGCGTCTCGACGCTGATCTGGAACGCCGACGATCCGAGCGAGCGCTACAACGCCGGCGACACCGTCAAGATCCAGTGGAACGCCCTGCTTGGCAAGGATGACGTGCTGTTCTCCGACATGGGACGCGTGCTGGCCTCGATCGTCGAGGATAGCGGCGCCGGCCATGACGCGCTTGTTGGCGGAGGCACCAAAGCGACCAATGAGAAGCGCTATGGCCCCACGCCGCTGCGCAACACGCGCGACAATTTCTGCCTCGCCGTGGCCAAGCTCGGCCTCACCCGCCGCGACATCATGCCGTGCCTCAGCCTCTTCGCGCCGGTGCGGACCGACGCCGATGGCGGCCTCGCCTGGCGCGGCGCGGTTGAGCCCGGCGCCTACACCGAGCTTCGCGCGGAGATGAACCTCCTCGTCGCGCTGTCGAACTGCCCGCACCCTTATGATCCGCACCCCGACTACGCGCCGGGACCGGCAGAGGCGACCCTCTGGCGCGGCCTGGCGGTTGAGCGGACGGACCTCTGCCGCACCGCGAGCGAGGAAGCCGTGCGCGGCTTTGACAACACCGATGCGCTGTTTGGCGCGTGAACCGGCGCGGAAAGGAGACATATCATGACGAAGGAAGCGACTTCCGCCGATCGGGCGAGCGCCATCTTTGACGAAATCGTTCCCGCGCGCGCGCCATGGTCCGGCTTTCTGCGCAAGGGGCAGACGCTGCGCATCATCGATCTCGAAGGCCAGCAGGCGGTCGATGCGCTGTTCTACCGCGCCGATCATTTCGAGGAGCGCTACAGCGCGCAAGACACGTTGCGCGAACAGAAATCCGCCTATATCGGCCTCGGCTCGAAGCTGGTCTCGAACGAGGGCAACGTCATGCTAACCGTCGTTGGCGACAGCTGCGGCTTGCACGACACCTCCGCCGGTGCCTGCAGCTGCGAAAGCAACACGGTGCGCTTTGGCCACCACACGAAATATATGCACGCGTGTAGAGAGAACTTTGCGCTCGAGATCGGCAAATACGGCATGGGCAAGCGAGACCTCGTCAGCAACATCAACTTCTTCATGAATGTGCCGATCGAGCCTTCCGGCGAACTCGCCATCGTCGACGGCGTCTCGGCGCCGGGCGGCTATGTCGATCTTAAGGCGGAGATGGACGTGCTCTGCCTTTTCTCCAACTGTCCGCAGGTCAACAACCCGTGCAATGGCTTCAACCCGACGCCGATTCGCGTGATGATTTTCGGTTCCGTCGGCGAATGACGATGTTCAGGAAGGTCCTCATCGCGAATCGCGGCGAAATCGCCGGACGCGTCATCCGCACCCTGCGCAAATTGGGCGTTCGCTCGGTCGCGGTCTATTCCGACGCCGACCGCTTCTCGCCGACGGTGGTCGCCGCCGACGAGAGCGTGCGGCTCGGGCCAGCGCCGCCGGCGCAAAGCTACCTCGACATCGAGGCGGTGATCGCGGCGTGCAAGCAGACCGGCGCCGAGGCGGTGCATCCAGGCTACGGGTTTTTGAGCGAGAACCCGGGCTTCGCCGAGCGCCTCGCTGCGGAGGGAATCAAATTCATCGGGCCGCGGCCGGAGCATATGCGCGCCTTCGGCCTGAAGCACACCGCGCGCGAACTCGCCGCGCGCGCGAACGCGCCGCTGCTGCCAGGCAGCGATCTTCTCGATGCGGCCGATGCGGCGCTGAAGGAGGCGCAGCGCATCGGCTATCCGGTCATGCTGAAGAGCACGGCGGGCGGCGGCGGCATCGGCATGCAGCTCTGTTATAGCGACGAGGAATTGTCGGCGCGCTTTGAAAGCGTGCGCAGGTTGGGGGCCAACAATTTCGGCGACAACCGCGTCTATCTCGAAAAATTCGTCGCCCGCGCGCGCCATGTCGAGGTGCAGATTTTCGGCGACGGCAAGGGCGGCGTCGTCGCGCTTGGCGAGCGCGATTGCTCCTTGCAGCGGCGCAATCAGAAGGTCATCGAGGAGACGCCGGCACCGGGGCTGACAGATGAAAACCGCGCGGCGCTGCGCGAGGCCGCGATCTCGCTTGGCAAGACCGTCGCCTATGAATCGGCCGGCACGGTCGAGTTCGTCTATGACGCCGACGCGCAGAAATTCTACTTCCTTGAAGTCAACACGCGGCTGCAGGTCGAGCACTGCGTCACCGAGGCGATCTTCGGCGTCGATCTTGTCGAGTGGATGGTGCGCCAGGCGGCCGGCGAATTCACGCTGCCGACGCAGGCGAGCCTCAAATCGAAGGGTGCCGCGATTGAGGCGCGCGTCTATGCCGAAGACCCCTCCAAGGATTTCCGCCCCAGCACCGGGCTGCTGACGAGCGTGAAATTCGCCGACGGGGTGCGCATAGACGGCTGGATCGAGACCGGCGTCGAGGTGACGCCCTATTACGATCCGTTGCTCGCCAAAGTCATCGCTTATGGCGACACGCGTGAGGCGGCGATCGAACGCCTGTCTCACGCCTTAAGGACGAGCGAAATCTGGGGCATCGAGAGTAATCTCTCCTATCTCGCCGCGGTGCTTGATCTCGAACCGTTCCGCCGCGGCGAGATGATCACGAAGACGCTCAGCGAATTCGCCTTCGCGCCGCGCACGGTCGACGTTCTCTCCGGCGGCACGTTGTCCTCGGTTCAGGACTGGCCGGGGCGCCTTGGTTACTGGAACGTCGGCGTTCCGCCAAGCGGGCCGATGGACGATCGCCACTTTCGCCTCGCCAACAGGATCGTCGGCAACCCCGAGGGCGCCGCAGGCCTTGAACTCACGCTGCGCGGGCCGACGCTGCGATTCAATCTCGATACGGTGATCGCGCTGACCGGCGCGCGGATGAGCGCGACGCTGGATGGCGCGCTGGCGCCCTACGACCAGCCGATCCCCGTCGCGCGGGGTCAGATGTTGGCCCTCGGCGCGATCGAAGGGCCAGGCAACCGGACCTATCTCGCCATCCGCAACGGCATTGACGCGCCGCTCTATCTCGGCTCGAGGGCAACCTTCGCGCTCGGCAAATTCGGCGGCCACGCAGCGGGACCCTTGCGCACCGGCGACGTGCTCCGTATCGCAGAGACAGGCGCCATCGCCGCGCCGCGGGCCGCGATCGGCGCCAGCGGCGACCTCACGCATGATTGGATGATAGACGTCATCTATGGCCCGCATGGCGCGCCGGATTTCTTCACCGACGAGGACATCGACGAACTGTTTTCGACGGGCTACGAGGTGCATTACAACAGCGCCCGCACGGGCGTGCGCCTGATCGGCCCGAAGCCGCGCTGGGCGCGCGCCGACGGCGGCGAGGCGGGGTTGCACCCGTCCAATATTCACGATAACGCCTATGCGATAGGCGCGCTCGATTTCACCGGCGACATGCCGATCATCCTCGCGCCCGACGGCCCGAGCCTCGGCGGCTTCGTCTGTCCGTTGGTCATCGTCAAGAGCGATCTGTGGAAGATCGGCCAGTTGCGGCCGGGCGACAGCATCCGCTTTTGTCCCGCGCCGCAAACCTCGGCTTCCGGCGTCGCGACGCGCGAACGCGGCGATCCCGTTCTTCATCGCGATGTTGGCGGCGAGGTCCCGGTTCTCTATCGCCGCGCGGGCGACAGCTATCTGCTCGTCGAATTCGGCCCGCTCGCGCTCGATCTTGGCCTGCGCATGCGCGTCCATCTGCTGCATCAGGCGCTGATCGAGGCGAGTCTCGCGGGCGTCATCGACCTCACGCCTGGCATAAGGTCGCTGCAGATTCATTACGACGACGCCGTGCTGCCGCTGGCGCGCCTGCTCGATGAGATTATCAGGCTGGAGAAAAATCTGCCTCCGGTCGACGAGGTCGAGATCGCTAGCCGCATCGTTCATCTGCCGCTGTCCTGGAACGACGAGCAGGCCGAACTCGCGATGCGCAAATATCAGGAGCTGGTGCGCCCCGACGCGCCGTGGTGCCCGTCCAATATCGAATTCATCCGGCGCATCAATGGTCTCGACTCGATAGAGGATGTCCGCGACATCGTCTTCAACGCGAGCTATCTCGTGATGGGGCTCGGCGACGTCTACCTCGGCGCGCCTGTTGCGACGCCGATCGATCCGCGCCATCGTCTCGTCACCACCAAATATAATCCGGCGCGGACCTGGACGCCCGAAAACGCCGTCGGCATCGGCGGCGCCTATCTTTGCGTCTATGGCATGGAGGGGCCCGGCGGCTATCAGCTCGTCGGGCGCACGATCCAGATGTGGAACAGCTGGCGCACCACCGGAGCCTTCGAGAAAGGCAAGCCGTGGCTGCTGCGCTTTTTCGATCAGATCCGCTTCTATCCCGTCAGCGGCGCCGAGCTGATCGAGGCGCGGGCCGCGTTTGCGCACGGGCGCTATCCGCTGAAGATCGAGCCGGCGATTTTCAGCCTGAAGCAGCATCACGCCTTCCTCGCCGACAACGCCGATGCGATCGGGACGGCCCAGGCGCGCCAGCGCGCGGCGTTCGAGGCCGAGCGGTGCCGCTGGGCCGAGCAAGGCCTCAATCTTTTTGTCGCGGACGATGCCGCGGACGATGCGCCCGATGCGGCGTTGCCCGACGGCGCCATCGCCGTCGAGGCGCCGATGCCGGGCAATGTCTGGAAGATAGAGGTGGGTCCAAGCGATCGCGTCGCGGCCGGGCAGACGTTGGTGATTCTTGAGTCGATGAAGATGGAGATTTCGATTCCGGCGCCGGCGGCCGGGCGCATCGTCGAATTGTCGTGCCAGGCGGGGCGGCCGGTGCAAAACGGCCAGCGCCTCGCGGTGATTCAGGTCGAGGAGCCCTCATGATCCCTCAGATGCTGCAAATCGAAACGCTGCGCCTGGGCTACCGCGAGGGGTGGTTCACGCCACAGGACATCGCACTCGAAGTGCTGCGCCGAATCGACGCCTATGACGATCCGGCGGTCTGGATCGCCCGCGCGGGGGACCACGAGATTCTCCAGCGGGCGCGGGAGCTTGGCGAGGACGCTGCGGCGATGGAGAGCCTGCCGCTTTATGGCGTGCCCTTCGCCGTCAAGGACAACATCGACGTCGCGGGGATGCCGACGACGGCGGCCTGTCCCGCCTTCGCCTATACGCCGGAGCGAAGCGCGATGGTCGTCGGCAAGCTGCTGGCGGCCGGCGCGATCCTCATCGGCAAGACCAACCTCGATCAGTTCGCGACCGGGCTCAACGGGACGCGCTCGCCCTATGGCGCGCCGCGCTGCGTGTTCGACCGGCGCTTCATATCGGGCGGATCGAGTTCGGGTTCGGCGGTCGCCGTCGCCGCGGGGCTCGTCTCGTTTTCGCTCGGCACGGACACGGCGGGGTCGGGCCGCGTTCCGGCGGCCTTCAACAACATCGTCGGCCTGAAGCCGACGAAGGGCCTGATCAGCGCCGCCGGTGTCGTCCCGGCCTGCCGCTCGCTTGATTGCGTCAGCGTCTTCGCCGCATGCTGCGCCGACGCCGTCAGGATCGCCCGAGTCGCGGAAGGTTTTGACGCGGAGGACCCCTACTCCCGCGCGGCCGAAAGGGTGAGCCGGCCGATCGAGCGATTGCGTTTCGGCGTGCTCAAGCTGGAGGATCAGGAATTCTTCGGCGATTTTGAAGCGAACGCGCTCTACGGCGCCGCCATCGAACGGCTCAGGGCGCAAGGCGGCGTCCCGGTGGAGCTGGACTACGCGCCGTTCCGCGAGGCGGCCGCGCTTTTATATGACGGCCCGTTCGTGGCTGAACGCCTCGCCGCCATCGAGGACTTTTTCAAGGCCAACGCCGGCGCGATGGACCGCCATGTGCGCGAGATCATCGGCAAGGGGCTGACCCTCTCGGCGGCGGATGCCTTCAAGGGCGAATACAGGCTGCGCGAGATCGCGCGCGCGGCCGCGCGACAGTGGGGGCAGTTCGATGTCATGTTGCTGCCGACCGCGCCTGCGATCTTTACCGTCGCGCAGATCGCCGAGGACCCGATCGGCGCCAACAGCCGGCTCGGACTCTACACCAATTTCGTCAACCTGCTGGATTACGCGGCGATCGCCGTTCCGGCCGGCTTTCGCGCCGCGAGCAGGCTTCCGTTCGGCGTCACGCTGATAGGGCCGGCCTTCGCGGATTTCGATCTCGCCGCCATCGCGGACCGGCTGCATCGCGCGCTCGGCGAGGGCGTTGGACGGGCGGTCGCGCCAGCGGTTGAGACTCCCGCGGGGCGGGTCGAGCCTGCTCTCGATCAACGCATCGCCGTCGCGGTCGCTGGCGCGCATCTTTCCGGGCTGCCGCTCAACCGCGAGCTGACCGAGCTTGGCGCCATTTTTCTGGAAAAGACGAAGACGGGCACCGCCTATCGGCTGGTCGCGCTGAAAGGGACGAGCCCGCCAAAGCCCGGTCTCGTTCATGCGCCGGGTTTTGTTGGGCCGGGCATCGAGGTCGAACTCTGGTCGCTGAGCGAACGCGATTTCGGCCGCTTCGTCGCCGGCGTTCCGGCGCCGATGGGGATCGGCAAGATCAGACTCGCCAGCGGCGCGAGCGTGCCCGGATTCCTCTGCGAGGCCTTCGCGCTGGAGGGGGGCGAGGACATCACGGCGTTCGGCGGCTGGCGCGCCTATCTCACGCGCCAATCCTGACGCGGCGCGGTCAATCGGGGACCGTCATGGGCGCCTTTGCCCGCCGCTGCCATGGCATATGCGGCGCATGCAATTCCCTGCTGTCGACCGGCCACACCCGCTGGATGATGCCGTAGAGAAACGCGGTGGTGAGGCCAAACAGCAGCATGCCGTTCAGGGCTTCAAGCGCGCCCATCAGCTTCCAATGGGGCGCGAGATATGAGTTGTCATGGCCGTAGGTCGTCATCGCGTTAAGCGAATAGAGCATCGCCGCCTTATGATCGGGCAGGGCGCCGAGGGCGACGAAGGCGACGGCCCAGGCGCCGGCTTCGATGGCGTGGAGCAGCGTCGCCGAAAGCGTCGTCGCGCCCACGACCAGCACAAACAGGAAAAGGAAATGGCGGCGGTCCTTGACGCGCTCCAGCGCCTTGAGGATGCTTGCGTTGATGAAGCCGAGGCCGACGACGTGGAAAACGACGTTCAGCACGATCAGCGGCAGGCTCCAGAGCCAGTTGGCGTTCCACCCATATGCATCGTCCACGGTCATTTATCCCCTTGACGCCTGAAAGCATTTAAGATGCCTGTTGCGCCATGATCATAGTGATTTCAAGGCGGGCGGCCTCCAGGCCTTTTGCAGGCGAATGTCGCGCAGGCGGCCCCGATGCGGCGTGACGCCGGCGCTTCCGGAGCCAGTCCCGCCGACGCGCCTGCCGAAGCGAAGCGGCTTGCGATCGGCTTCACTCTCGCCCTGATCGCGGGCTGGGTCGACGCCATCGGCTTCATCGAGGTCGGCCAGCTCTATCTGTCGTTCATGAGCGGCAACACGACCCAGCTTGGCCTCGCCATCGCGGCCAGCGCCGACGTGCGGATCCTGCGCGCGGGCGGCGTCATCGCGTCGTTTTTCTTGGGCGCCGTCGCCGGAACGCTGCTCGACCGGCCGCTTGCCCAGATGTGCAGCAAGGCCCGGCTGCTCGACCTCATCCGCAACTTCATCATTTTCGACGCCGGGCAGAAGAAGGTGCCGCGGCCGCACCAGTTCTTCGGCGTGAAGG
>DAITNE010000007.1:0-16546 GCA_036834765.1 Methylocella sp. | reverse complement strand
GATCGGTTTCCCCGGCCGCCCAGGCGTCCTCAGGTCCGCTTTCGCGTGGGCAGATCAGCCCGTGCCCCGCGCGTTGGCGGCGATCGCAGCCGGCAAGACGCCCGCCACCGCGGTAATCGTCCCATCGAGCGCAAGTTCGCCGAGAACCGTGTAATTCTGCAGTGCGTCCGGGGCGATCGCTCCGATGGCGGCGATGATGCCGAGCGCGATCGGCAGATCATAATGACTGCCTTCCTTCGGCAGATCGGCGGGCGCCAGATTGACGGTGATGCGCTTGGCGGCATCGCGAGGCCCGAGGCGTTCAACGCCGCGCGCACCCGCTCGCGCGATTCCGCCACCGCCTTGTCGCCGAGGCCGACGACGGTGAACACCACATTGCCATTGGCGATCTGCACCTGCACGTCGACCGGCCGAGCCTCGATGCCTTCGAACGCGACTGTCGCAACCCTGACGACCATGGAATGAACTCATTCTTCAGCCTCAGCGCAGCTTAACCGACATCGCGCTGCCCGGCAAGAACAATAAGAGAACGAAATTACGCAGTCATCGCCTTGCCGTCGCTGTGACTTTCCGGCGCTTCCCTACAGAATGCTCCTTGCGATCGTCCATTCGGCTTCGGCGATGACGTGCGGCGCGCCGACGTGCAGCCAGAAGCCGTCAAGTCTTTGTCCATAAAGGCGGCCCTTCCGCGCCGCTTCGTAAAAGAACGGCGCCAGCGGAAAAATCTTGCGGGTCTCGGCGGAAAACAACTGCGGCTTCACGATGCCGACGCCCGCATAGACGAAAGGCGCGACCTCCCATTCCGCGCGCCGCGTGAGCCGTCCGTCGGCCGCCATCAGGAAATCGCCGGGCCAGTCGACGCCGATGGTCGCCGTCGTCGCGGCGACAAGCAGCAAAATGTCCATTCGCGACGGATCCCAGACCTCGGCGAGCCGAAGAAGATTCTGCTTTGGTCCCTCAAGCCAGAGAGCGTCCGTGTTGCAGATGAAAAAGGGCTCCGGACCGAGGAGGGGCAGCGCCTTGGCGATGCCGCCGCCCTGGTCGAGCAGCGCGTCGCGCTCGTCGGAGAACAGAATCTCGATGTCTTTGCGCGTCGAAAGATGCGCCTCGATCTGATCGGCGAGATGATGGACGTTGACGATGGCGGTCCGCGTGCCGGCGCGCACGAAGCGGTCGAGCATATGATCGATCATCGGCGTCCCCGCCACCTTGATCAGCGGCTTCGGGACGGTTTCCGTCAAAGGCCGCATGCGCGAGCCAAGCCCTGCGGCGAAGACCATCGCTTTGGTCGGCGCGAAGACGGACATATGGATCCTGTTGCGTCCGCTCAGGCGGTCTCAAAGATCAGCGGCAGGTTGGTCTCATACCAGATCTTGATCTCCGCCAGAACCGGGTGGTTCAGGTTCTTGACCAGATATTTTTCGACGCGGGGCAGATGGGCGAGGTAGTGCGGCTTATGGTCTCTTGCGTCGAGGCGAGCGAAAATGCCGAGGATCTTGGTCGCCCGCTGCGCGCCCAAAATCGCATAGGCGCGCGCAAAGCCGCCCATGTCGAACGACTCGTCCGACAGGCGCCGCAGCCGCGCGTAATGGCCGAGGAGCTTCAGTTCGACGGCAGCTGCGACGTCGACGCGGGCGTCCTGCAGCAGCGAGACGACGTCATAGGCGGGATGACCCAGCACGCAGTCCTGGAAATCGACCATGCCGATCTTCGCGACGTCTTCCCGCTCGGGCATCCAGATGAGATTGGGCGAATGATAGTCGCGCAGGGTCCATGTCGACTCCGCAGGCAACCCCTCCGTCAGGATTTTCCGCCAGAGACTGACGAAGGTCGCCTTGGCGCCGGAGGACAGCTGCACGCGCGCGCGATGCGGCGCATACCAGTCGAGCAGCAGCTCCACCTCAATCGAAAGCACGTCGAGGTCGTAGGCGGGAATGCGGTAGGTGTCGACGTCATCGACCGGCAGGACATCGGGCAGGACCAGGCCGTGCAACTTGGCGAGCGCCGCCGCCGCAAGGGCGTAGCGCTCGAGGTCGACGCCGCCGTCGACCGTAATCGGCTCGGAGCCCAGATCCTCGAGCAGGATGACTCCGGTCGAAAGATCGAAAGCATAGATCTCCGGGGCCGAAAAACCCTCGGCCCGCAAGCCGCGGTCGATCGCGACATAGGGCCTCAAGCCTTCGGCGAGATGGGCGATCGCGCTATAGGGCTTGCCGTAGCGGATCGGCGGTCCATCGGGTTGCCGCGGCGCGATCATCAGGACGGCGCTGGAGCCGTCGTCCTTGACAAGGCGTTCGAAAGATCTGCTTGAGGCGTCGCCTTGCATGAATTGACGCCTCGCGTCCCGCCAACTCGTCGGTTCCAGGAGATGCTGGATGGCCTTCGCTTTCGCCAGCCGGCTGGCGAAAGAGCCGAAACCGGTGACGGTCGCCGTTCGGGATGCGCCTGGAGCGCCGCCTTCGCCACGATCCCTGTCGAGGGCGAAGTCGATGTCGAGCCGATCGGCGTTGAGATGATCACCGCCGCGATCCGGCCATTCGACGAGCACGAGCGCGCCATCGATAGCCTCATCCCAGCCGAGTTCGATCAGATCGCCTGGCTTTTCGATCCGATAGAAATCGGCATGGACGATCGGAGCGGTTTTGCCCTCATAGGATTGCATGAGGAGGAACGTCGGGCTTGGAACTTCAAGATCGGCGTCGCCGGTCAACAGGCGGTTTAGCGCGCGGGCGAAGGTTGTCTTGCCGGTGCCGAGGCCCCCCGACAAAGTGACGAGATCGCCGGGGCCGACCAGCTCCGCGATGTCCGCCGCCAGTTCCCGCGTCGCCCGCTCATCATCGAGGCGGCGCGGCCAGATCGTCTCAGCCTCAGCCGCCATTGCGTTCGCGCTCCCGCCCGCCTGCGTCCGACTCCAGATTGACGCTGGCGGCGGGAAAGATGCAAGTCACGGTTGTTCCCTCCAAGGGCGGCGACTGGATCAGGATGCGCCCGCCGTGCAGTTCGACGAAGGACCGGACGATCGAAAGCCCAAGCCCGACGCCGCGATGGCGCGACCCGGCGGTATGTGTTTTGAAGCGGTCAAAGATATGGTCGACGACGTCGGGCGGAATGCCGCGTCCCTGGTCGCTCACCTTGAACACGATCTCATCGCCGCGTCGCAGCGCCGCGAGATCGATCGTCTGTCCGGGCGATGAGAACCCGATCGCATTGGAGAGGAGATTGAACAGAATCTGCCGGATGCGTTTGCCGTCGGCGACGAAGCCGCCGATGCCGTCCATCGCGATGACGCGAAGGGCGAGGTTCGATTCCGCCAGTCGATCCTGCACGCCTTCGGCCGCGGCCTGCATCGTTTCGGCGATGTCGACTTCGTCCAGCGACAGCTCCATCGCATCGGCGTCGATCGAGGCGAGATCGAGAATGTCATTGATGATGGCGAGAAGCGCGGACGAGGATTTCGTCACATAGCCCGCATATTCGAGCTGCTTGGCGTTGAGCGGACCGACAGCGGGATCGCCGAGCAAGTGAATGAAGCCGATGATGTTGGTCAGCGGCGAGCGCAATTCGTAAGAGACGTGGTGAACGAAATCATTGCGTAGCTTCTCTGCGTCGATCAAGGCCTGATTTCGTTCGGTGAGCGCGCGCTCCACGCTGACGCCCGCCGTCGCGTCGATGAAGGTGAGCAGCGTCGCGCCATCCGGCAGGGGGGCGGCGGCGCAGTCGAGCACCGACCCATCGCGCCGAGCGAAGCGGCTTTCAAATCCGAGGCGATGATCCGGCAACCCGGCGACGACGGCGCGCAGTTCGTCCCAATCGGAGTCCGCGACGAAAAGGGGCGCGCAGATGTGCGCTACGCGGTCGATATGCGGCTGGTCGTCAAGCTGTTCGGGCCGTAGCGCCCAAAGCTCGGCGAAGGCGGGATTGAACAGTTTGAGGCGTCCGTCGCTGCCGAACACGGCGACGCCTTCCTTCAGCGTATCGAGGGTTTCGCTCTGCACGCGAATGGCCGCATTGAATTGCGACTGGAGATGGAACCTCTCGGTCACGTCGTCGAACAGATAGGTGACGCCCCCTTGCGGATTGGGATTTACGACGACGCGGAGCGTGCGCCCGTCGGGCAGATACCAGGCTTGCTCCTCGGTCTCCAGCGATTGATAGGCGGCGAAGAGGCTCGCCTGCCAGGCGCGGAAATCGGCCTGCTCGGGTAGCAGGCGCGCCGCCCGCAACCGGTCCAGAATTTCGGAATCGGACGGCCTTTGCTCGAGCCAGGCCTGGTCGAGGCCCCAAAGCTGGCGATAGGCCGCATTGTGGAAAACGAGGCGCTTCGAACGATCGAAGATGACGACCGCGGTCGAAAGCTGATCGAGGGTGCGCGCATGCGCTTGCATCTCGCGCGCCAGCGCATCGCGCGCCGACTCGACTTCGGACACGTCCATGGCCATTCCAACCGACGCCGCGCCGGCGGTCGCATCGATGATGTCGAAGATGCGACGTTCGCCGACGACGATCGCCGGCGCGCGTCCGCGCCAGATTGAACCCGCCGCCCGCGCTTGCGCGCTCATCTCGCGCGCCTGGCGATCCAGCAGCTCGACGCCGCGCGCGACGGTGTCCGCCTGGTCCCGCGCTTCGACGGCGCGCGCGTAAGCGGCGTTGACCCGGGTGAGGCGCCCTTCCTCATTGCGCACCCACGCTGGATTGGGCGCGGCGTCGAGCATCGCCCAAAGGGATTCGAGTTCGCCGATTGTTCGCGCCCGCAGCTGTTGCAGGCGGATGAGCTCCAGGCGTTCGCCATCCACATCCCTTATTCGCATGACGGCGCAGCCGTTGACGGGACGGCCTTCGATGTCGAGGCAGCGGCCGGCGACGGTCGTGACCGAACAGCGGAAGGCTTCGCCGCGCGCGCGCAGCCGGGCGACGCTGTCTGCGAGATTTTGCGCTTTCTCCTGCGCCAGCCATGAACCAAAGGCGAGCACGCCCCGGGCGTCGGACGCATCCGTCACCAGGCTGATATCGCCTTCAATCTCCGCCTCGTCGTCGGCCCCGCCCCAGGCGGCGACGATCTGCGATTCGGCCGAAGGGAAGAGTTCCGCGCGATCGAGGCGCCCCCGCAGAGCGGCGATCTCCGCTTTGAGTTCATCCTCCCGGCGCATCCATCGCCGCCGCCAGCCGGCATGCAGCACAGCGCTCAACGTCGAAAACAGGATGAGACCCGCGATCAGCGCCAGCCCGGCCGCCTCGGTGCGTCGCTGGGCGGGAACGATAGCGTCGGTATTGCCGGGTCCTTGCCGGAAAAGAGCCAGGCTCGCCGCCGCGAACAAGGCGAGGCCAAGCAAGAGGCCAAGCAACGGGCCGGGGCTCACGCGCAGCCGCGACGGCGGTTTCCAGTCTATCCCACCCGGTTCGCGCAAGCGCCGCTCCATGCAAGTCTCCGAAACGATATGCAAGTCTCCGAGATGATCTGGGTGGAAGCCGATCGCCGCTCGATTCGGCAGCACTTTATCGATACGGAGGATTTTTGAGAATCCGGTTAATCGGGCGCGGGCTATCGCCCGCTGGGGAACGGGGCGCCCTCCACGGTTCAGACGCCTTTGCGCGGAGCCTTTGCGGCGAGAATGCGTAACCAGGGGACGCCGCTGACGAACATCAAGCCGCGGGCGATCAGCGGTCCGAGAACTGGCGCGACCGAAGGAAAGCGCTTCACGAGCTCAGTAGCAACACGCGAACGCGCCGACCAGCGCGGCGTGGCGGCCTGCGCGTCCGGGTCCGAACAGTCGAGCCGGCGCAGCAGCCGCGCATAATCGAAAGCGGTCCAGCCGCGCTGCAGAAAAAAAGCAGCCCGCTCGATCAGATGGTCGATCAGAACAGCCTTGGCTTGTGCATTGCTATCGCCAGGGCAGCCCGCCTGATAGGCGAGCACATTATGTAACTGCGGCCGCTTCGAGAAAATATTGCCGCCATGCATGCGGTAAACGCCAACCGCGTCGTCGATCAGGACGCTGCCGGTGATGGCGTTGACGCCGAGACAGAAATAAAGGTCGGTTCCCGTGCGCAGCCCGCGCAGCGCGGGATTGTCCGCGAAGAGATCGAGGGCGTCGCGGCGAAAGCAATTGCCCGAGGTCGGCGACCAGACCCATTCATTGGTCATCGGGGCTACGAATCTGATCCGCTCCAGTATCGTGCGATCGAATTTTTCAGGTGGCCAGGTAACTTCATAAGCCTCGCCGGCCGTATGACGATAAGGCCGCACGCTATCCGCCTTGGCCTTGACGCCGCGACTCGCGCAAATGACGCGGTTGAACGCCTCCTCCGAGCCCAGCACGACTTGACTGTCGGTTAGCTGAAGCAGGTCGCCCGAGGTGAAGCCGACATGGATTCGCAGCGACAGATGCACATAAACGTGGGTTTCCACGCCATGCGGAAGCAGCATGTCGTCGGCGTCGACGAATATCACGTAAGGGCCGCTCGACGCGGCCAATCCGTCAAGCGCCGCGGGCGTCTGCCCGTCATTGACCGCGCGCCGGACAATTTTCACCCGCGGATGGCGCGCCTCGATCCCGCGCAGAACTTTCGGGCTTTCATCAGTCGACGCGTTGTCGACGATGACGCATTCGACGTTGGGATAGGTCTGGGCGAAGATCGAATCGACGGCCGCGTCCAGAAAGCGGCCATAGTTGAAATTGATGACAATGACGCTGACCAATGGCAGGCTGAGGCCCGTCGCAGGCGCCTGCCCCGGCTCGGGTCGAAAGCGTTCCGTCGCGCGCAGTTCGTTCATCGGATGATCCTCTAACGCCCAGACATGGACGATATTTCCGCCATCCGTCAACATTGAGGTCATTTGCAGACGCGCCCGAATGAGACTGTCCGGCGGCGCCGATCCCGGCCGCTTCGGAGCCGCCGCCCTCGGTTTCAGGCGTCCGATCCGGCGCAAATCAGGACGATCGACCGCGTGGCTCAATCCGCGCCGCGCGCCTTGAGCCGCCATCGCGCCTCGGGGCGAGGGACCTGATGGCCGCCGCCGCGGGCGGACCTGTGAGGCATCGTTGAAACGGGCCAATCTCTGACTAGCCGCGGCTGAGCCCAAAAAGACCCGCGGCCTACGCGATCAGAGCTCGCCGTAATGGCGTTGCGCCACATCCGGATGCGAGCGCAACCGGCCTTTGAGATAATTCGCCCCGGCGTGCTGAAGCAGCGGATTGTCCGGATCGCTATCTGGTCCTTTCGCCTCGGCGGCGATTTCCGCCGGGAGGTCGAGAAGGGGCGTCGTCGCCTCATGGCTCGCCCCGAGAAAGAAGG
Organism: Methylocella sp.; assembly: GCA_036834765.1. Lineage (GTDB taxonomy): Bacteria > Pseudomonadota > Alphaproteobacteria > Rhizobiales > Beijerinckiaceae > Methylocapsa. The sequence goes on along the minus strand of DAITNE010000007.1, from coordinate 9,253 downwards.
CGGCCGACAGGCGCTCGCGCCCTGGCGGCGGAGCGATCACGCGATGGACGGTGGCGCGCAAATATCCGTTCGAGGCGAGTTCAAGGAGCTCGCCGATATTGACGACGAACGCGCCCTCGCGCGGCGTCGCTTCGATCCAGGCGCCGCTTTCGGCTTCGACTTCGAGACCGCCGACGTCATCCTGCAGCACGAAGGAGAGAAAGCCGCTGTCCTTATGCGGGCCGACGCCCTGCCCGCCCGCGGCGCCTCCCAAGGCGCTGTCGCGGCCCGGATAGCGAATGATCTTGATGTGCTGATTGGGCGCGCTCCGATAGATTGGTTCGAAGACGTCGGGGCTCTGACCCAACGCCTCGGCGAACGCCCGCAGCAATTTGACGGCGACCTCAGTCAATGCGGCCTGCCAAGCCAGCAGCGCCGGCCGCAGCTCCGGCAGCGCCTGGGGCCATTGATTGGGGCCTTGCAGGCGCATCCAGGCCGGATCGCCGGCGCGCCAGCCGCATTCGCGCTCGGCGCCAATATCGAATTGCTCGCGCCAGTCCGGCTTCCCGCGGGTCATCTCGCGTCCCGCCCTCGTATAGCCCCGGAAATGCGGCGAGTGGATCATTTCGACCGCTTGCTTCTCCGCATCCGGCAGCGCGAAGAAGCGCCGCGCGATGGCGAGCAGGCCGCCATGTTGCGCCGCCGCCACGCCGTGACCTATCAGATAGAAAAAACCGACCTCGCGCGAGGCCCGGCGCAGATCGGCGAGGAAATGCGCGCGCTCGGCGGCTCCGGCGTCCAATCCGCCAAGATCAATGACAGGAAGCGCGGGGCGATGGCGCGCGGTCAAATCCATGCCTATTTCCCGCCGGCGTTCATTCTGGATCGATTTGCCGCCGGATCTATTTTGGGCGAAAGAAGCCGCGCGTTTGTTCGTCGCAAACACGCGCGGCAAGGAAAACGCGGAGAGCAGCGTTCGCATCAGCCCGCGATCGGAAAGGCAGTTTCGGACTTGATGTTTTCGAGGGCGAAACGCGAGGTGACATTCTTCAGCGGCATGATCTCGATCAGGCGCTTGTAGAATTCGTCGAAAGCCGCAGTGTCCGGGACGACGACGCGCAGGAGATAATCGACCTCTCCGGCCATGCGATAGAAATCCATGACCTCCTCCATCGCGGCGAGCGCGGCGGCGAAGCGCTTCTGCGCCGCGCCTGAATGGTCGCCAACCTCGATGGTTACGAAGACGGTGATGCCGAGACCGAGCTTCATTGGGTCAAGCAGCGCGATGCGGCGCTTGATCACGCCGGCGGCCTCGAGACGCTGCAGCCGTTTCCAGCATGGCGTCTGCGACAGGCCGACCCGGGACGCGATCTCGTTGATCGACAGGGATGCGTCCTTTTGGATGATGCGCAGTATGCGCTTGTCGATTGCGTCCAGAATTTTCGGTTCGCTCATCGGAATTCATTTCAGTCTATAGAACTTATATTCTAAGTCTGAATACAACGCATTTGAAATCGGATTGCAAGTTCGCTTTTGCAATCGTCAGCCTGGAACTGGGTCCGGCGAGCCTCCAGCAAGGCTGCTGATTGACTCGTCATTTGGTGAAGATCATAGACTTTGTGGTCTAAATGCAGGCCGTTCAGCCGCGGCGCCCTCGCCGCGAGAAAAAGAAAGTCGACCATGACCGGAAATGCTCAAGGCGACAAATCCGCAAATGTCCTGTGGTTTCTGCCGACCCATGGCGATGGCCGCTATCTCGGCACGTCGCTTGGCGCCCGAGAGGTCTCGCTGCGCTATCTCGCCCAGATCGCACAGGCGGCGGATGAGCTCGGCTATTTCGGCGTGCTGCTGCCGACTGGACGATCCTGCGAGGATTCCTGGATCGTCGCCTCCGCCCTCGCGCTCCTGACGCGTCGCCTGCGCTTCCTCGTGGCGGTGCGCCTCGGCCTGCAATCGCCGGCGGTCGCCGCGCGGATGACCGCGACCCTCGACCGAATTCTGGACGGCCGGCTCCTCATCAATGTCGTCACCGGCGGCGATCCGGTCGAGAACAAAGGGGATGGCATTTTCCTCGATCACGACGAGCGCTACGCCGTCACCGAGGAGTTTCTTCATATCTACGCGCGCCTCCTCGCCGGCGAAAAGGTGACCTTCAGGGGCGCGCATTTGCGCGTCGAGGACAGCCAGTTGCTGTTTCCGCCGGTCCAGCCGGGCGGCCCGCCTCTTTATTTCGGCGGTTCTTCGCCGGCCGGCCAGAAGATCGCCGCGCAGACCGTGCAGAAATATCTGACATGGGGCGAGCCGCCCGCGCAGGTGGCCGAGAAGATCGCGGATATGCGGGCGCGCGCCGCCGCCGTCGGTCGCACCTTGAGCTATGGTATTCGCCTGCATGTCATTGTCCGCGAGACGGCGGCGGAGGCCTGGGCCGCGGCCGAGAAGCTGATCGCGCATGTCGACGAAGCCACTATAGCGGCCGCGCAAAAATCCTTCGCCGGCATGGATTCGGTCGGTCAGCAGCGCATGTCGGCCCTGCATCAGGGGCGGCGCGACCAGCTCGAGATCAGCCCGAACCTCTGGGCCGGCGTCGGCCTCGTGCGCGGCGGCGCGGGCACGGCGCTCGTCGGCGATCCCGATACGGTGGCTGAGCGCATGCGCGAATATATCGACGCCGGAATCGACACCTTCATCCTGTCCGGCTACCCGCATCTCGAAGAAGCCTATCGCGTCGCCGAGCTTTTGCTCCCCCGCCTGCCGCTGGCGCCGACGACCCTCGCGCCCCGCACGGCGGCGTCCCACCGTGGCCCATTCGGCGAAATCGTCGGCAACGCCTTCGCACCGCCCCGCGCTAGCGCGTCCTGAGCGCGGGCGCCAGGGTTCGTTCCTGATTCCGTCTGGCGAAGATCGGACTATCCGGCCGCAGCGCAGCTGGTTCCGATGGAATGCGATGAGCGCCAGCGCGCAAACCTCCCGGGTTCACAGCGGCGCATTTCTCGTTTAGAGACTTCCCTCAATCAGGAAGGTCCTCCAATCCGCGCGGCAGCGCCTATCCTCGCTCGCGGCCCGTCAGCAAGACCCGAAACAGTCCGGTTTTGAGCCATCGCGGCGCGGACGCAGGGCCGACCGTCTGGCGCGATGATCCCGCGCGCCGCCAATCCACACGCCCGCCGCGACGGGGAAAGAGATTTTATGCCGAAGCGGACCGATATCTCGACGATCATGATCATCGGCGCGGGGCCGATCATCATCGGACAGGCCTGCGAATTCGATTATTCCGGGACCCAGGCCTGCAAGGCGCTGCGCGCGGAAGGCTATCGGATCGTCCTCGTCAACTCCAATCCGGCGACGATCATGACCGATCCGGATATGGCCGACCGCACCTATGTCGAGCCGATCACGCCGGAAATCGTCGCCAAGATCATCGCCAAGGAGCGCCACGCGATTCCGGGGGGCTTCGCGCTGCTTCCGACCATGGGCGGCCAGACGGCGCTGAACTGCGCGCTCTCGTTGAAGAAACTGGGCGTTCTCGACGAATTCGACGTTGAAATGATCGGGGCCAGCGCCGAAGCGATCGACATGGCCGAGGACCGCGAATTGTTCCGCGAGGCGATGAACCGCATCGGCCTTTCGACGCCGCGCTCGCATCAGGTCAAGACGCTGAGCCAGGCGCTGGCGATCCTTGAGGACATCGGACTGCCCGCCATCATCCGCCCCTCCTTCACCATGGGGGGCACTGGCGGCGGCATCGCCTATAACAAGGCCGAATTCATCGACATCATTGAACGCGGGATCGATGCTTCGCCGACGAGCGAGGTGCTGGTCGAGGAAAGCGTGCTCGGCTGGAAAGAGTATGAGATGGAGGTGGTCCGCGACAAGGCGGACAACTGCATCATCATCTGCTCGATCGAGAACATCGATCCGATGGGGGTCCATACGGGCGATTCGATCACCGTCGCGCCGGCCCTGACCCTCACCGATAAAGAGTATCAGATCATGCGCGACGCCGCGCTCGCGGTGCTGCGCGAGATCGGGGTCGAAACCGGCGGCTCGAATGTGCAATTCGCGGTCAATCCGGCCGACGGACGCATGATCGTGATCGAGATGAATCCGCGCGTCTCGCGCTCCTCGGCGCTCGCCTCCAAGGCGACCGGCTTTCCGATCGCCAAGGTCGCGGCGAAACTCGCCGTCGGCTTCACCCTCGATGAGATCGCAAACGACATCACGGGCGGCGCGACGCCGGCGTCTTTCGAGCCCAGCATCGATTATGTGGTGACGAAGATTCCGCGCTTCGCCTTCGAAAAATTTCCCGGCGCCGAAAATATCCTCACCACCGCGATGAAATCCGTCGGCGAAACCATGGCGATCGGCCGAACCTTCGCCGAAAGCCTGCAAAAGGGGCTGCGCTCGCTTGATACGGGGCTCACCGGCCTCGACGAGATCGAGATCGACGGTCTTGGCCTTGGCGACGACATGAATGCGCTGCGCGCCGCGCTCGGACGGCCGACGCCCGACCGGCTGCTGGTCGTCGCCCAGGCACTGCGCTGCGGCATGACGCCGAAAGAGATCCGCGACGCCTGCATGATCGATCTCTGGTTCATCGAGCGCCTGCGGGAAATCCTCGACCTTGAAGACCTCGTCCGCGCGCATGGCCTGCCGGAGGACGCAGCCAATCTGCGCATGCTGAAGGCGGCCGGCTTCTCCGATGCGCGCCTCGCCGCCCTCGCCGGCGTGCCCCGCCCGGCCGTGACGGCGCTGCGGCAGGCGTTGAACGTCCATCCGGTGTTCAAGCGCATCGACACCTGCGCCGCCGAATTCGCCTCGCCGACGGCCTATATGTACTCGACCTATGCGCCGCCCTTCGCAGGCGCGCCGGCCGACGAGGCGCGCCCTTCGGATCGGGAAAAAATCGTCATCCTCGGCGGCGGCCCCAACCGCATCGGCCAGGGCATTGAATTCGACTATTGCTGCTGCCACGCCTCGTTCGCCCTGCGCGACGCCGGGTTCGAGACGATCATGGTGAACTGCAATCCGGAGACCGTGTCGACCGACTACGACACGTCGGACCGGCTCTATTTCGAGCCGCTGACGCCGGAGGACGTGCTCGAAATCCTCGCCAAGGAGCAGGAGAACGGACGGCTCAAGGGCGTCATCGTGCAGTTTGGCGGACAGACGCCGCTGAAACTCGCCGACGCGCTGCAAAAGGCCGCTATTCCCATCCTTGGAACCTCTGTCGACTCGATCGATCTCGCCGAAGATCGCGACCGCTTCAAGCGGCTGCTCGACCGGATCGGCCTGAAACAGCCGATGAACGGCATCGCCTATTCGGTCGAACAATCGCGCATCGTCGCGGCCGAACTCGGCCTGCCGCTGGTCGTGCGTCCCTCCTATGTGCTGGGCGGGCGGGCGATGGCGATCATTCACGACAATGGCGCCTTCGACGATTATCTGCTCGGCACCCTGCCCGGCCTCGTGCCGTCCGACGTCAAGGCGCGCTATCCAAACGACAAGACCGGCCAGATCAATACGGTGCTCGGCAAAAACCCGCTTTTGTTCGACCGCTATCTGTCGGACGCGGTCGAGGTCGACGTCGATGCGCTTTCAGACGGCGTCGATGTGTTCGTCTGCGGCATCATGGAGCATATCGAGGAGGCCGGCATTCATTCCGGCGACAGCGCCTGCTCGCTGCCGCCTCGCTCGCTCTCCGGCGAGAAGATCGCCGAACTCGAGCGGCAGACCCGCGAACTCGCCCTCGCGCTCGGCGTCGGCGGCCTGATGAATGTGCAATACGCGCTGAAGGACGGCGAAATCTACGTGCTTGAAGTCAATCCCCGCGCGGCGCGGACCGTTCCGTTCGTCGCGAAAGTGATCGGCCAGCCGATCGCCCGGATCGCGGCGCGGGTGATGGCGGGCGAGAGCCTCGCGAGCTTTGGCCTCAAAGCCGCCCGCTTCGATCATGTCGGGGTCAAGGAATCGGTGTTTCCCTTCGCCCGTTTCCCGGGCGTCGATACCGTGCTCGGGCCCGAAATGCGCTCGACCGGCGAAGTCATGGGCCTCGACCGGTCATTTGCGATCGCCTTCGCCAAAAGTCAGCTCGGCGGAGGGACCAAAGTGCCTACCGCCGGCAGCGTTTTCGTCTCAGTGCGCGACGTCGACAAGCCGCGCGTCCTCGGCACCGCGAAGCTGCTCGCAGCTCTTGGCTTCAAGATCTTCGGCACCGGCGGAACGGCGCGCTATCTCGCCGGCGAAGGCGTACCGGCGCAGCGGATCAACAAGGTATCGGAAGGGCGCCCGCATGTCGTCGACGCCATCAAGAATGGCGGCATCCAGCTGGTGCTGAACACCACCGAAGGCAAGCAGGCGCTGGCCGACTCACGCTCGCTGCGCCGTGCGGCGCTCCTCCACAAAGTGCCCTATTACACCACTCTGGCTGGCGCGATCGCCGCCTCGGAGGGGATCAAGGCCTATCTCGCCGGCGATCTCGAAGTGCGCGCGCTGCAAGATTATTTCGGGTGACGCCCGATCAAAGGCGCGGCGGCCCAGCACACTCTAATCAAGGGATTTTTATCGCTGCGCTTTTTTGAAGAAGCGCAGCGTTTGAGATTGGAAATGCAAATGCTCTACATTACGCTGCCGCGACGTCGCATCCTTTCTGCGACGAGGCCCTTGCGGCGGCTCGCATGAAGGTGTCTCTTATTCCGCGAACGGGTTCACAGCGGTGAAGCGCTGGATCCCGGCGCTGTCCTGTCGGCGCAGGCGGTGAAGCCGGCCATTTCCCGGACGCGAGAGGATGCTTCGCCTTGGGCGAAGACGTCAGTGTTGTATGAAGAGGATGTGAAAGAGAATCGCGATGGACAAGTTTCCAATGACGGCGGCGGGGCATCTCGCGCTCGAAGACGAGTTGAAGCGGCTCCAGCAGATCGAGCGCCCGCGCATTATTCAGGCGATAGCGGAAGCGCGCTCGCATGGAGATCTGTCCGAGAACGCCGAATATCACTCCGCGAAGGAGGCCCAGTCCTTGAACGAGGGCCGCATCGCCGAGCTTGAGGACAAACTGTCGCGCGCCGAGGTAATCGACATCTCAAAGCTTTCCGGCAGCACTGTCATGTTCGGCGCCACCGTGACCCTGGTCGACGAGGATACCGAGGAAGAAAAGACCTATCAGATCGTCGGCGAAAACGAGGCCGACGTGAAATCCGGACGCGTCTCGATCACCTCGCCGACGGCGCGCGCGCTGATCGGGAAAAGGGTTGGCGATTCGGTCGAAGTGAACACGCCGGGCGGCGGCAAGAGCTACGAAATCCTGAAAGTGGCGTTCCGCTGAATGGACGATGGCGCGCGCGGGAATTCAGAGCGTGGGCGCCCCGCCCCCCTCGCATCGCCGTTTCGAGGCTGAGCGCGGACCCACGGCCGCCGTACCCGCGCGCCTGCTCATTGATTTGATTTAACGCATTTTCGGCCTGGAGCATGCGCTATATAATTTAAGCGTCGCCCAACTGGATCGCGGCTATCTACTCGATCACCGATCGAGTTGTTGAAGATGTCAAATATGTTTCATGCCAATTTTTCCGCACAAATCATAGTTGGACATAGGCGATAGGATTTACAGACTTATAAATCGATAGTAACCGCGAAATAAAGAAAAACATTCTCCCCAAGTGGTGCGAGAGCGTGGCCAGCACCGTAAGGTTCCATCCAGCCGATAAAGGAGATTTTCGGAATGCCTGATGACATCGAGGTCCGCAGGACTCTCAGCGAGCCCGCGGCCCGCCAGCTCGCCAACGCCACAAAGACGCGTGCGCAATGGTCGGGCATTACGCCCCGCTGGCTTGTGTCTTTCCTTCCCTGGGTGCCCGTCGAGGCTGGCATCTATCGTCTCAATCGGGTCAAGGACACCGAGGGCGAGGGCGACGTCGAGTGCAGCCCGAGCCGCGAGCGCGACACCGATCTGCCGGAGACCTTCGTCGATTACGACCAGCATCCGCGTGAATACTTTCTCAACGCCGTGACCACCATCCTCGACGTTCAGTCGCGGGTGACCGATCTCTACAATCAGCCCTATGATCAGATCCAGGAGCAGCTGCGGCTTTTGATCGAGAAGGTCAAGGAGAAGCAGGAAAGCGAGCTGATCAACAATCCCGAATACGGGCTCATTCCGAACGCGTCTCCATCGCAGGTGATCTCCACCCGCGCCGGCGCGCCGACGCCCGACGATCTCGACGATCTGATCGCAAGGGTCTGGAAAGAGCCGGCCTTCTTCCTCGCCCATCCGCTGGCCATCGCCGCTTTCGGCCGCGAATGCACCCAGCGCGGCGTTCCGCCGCCAACAATAAACCTGTTCGGCACGCCGTTCCTCACCTGGCGCGGACTTCCGCTGGTGCCGAGCGACAAGCTGGGCTTTACCGAGGGCAAGACCAAGATCCTGCTGCTTCGCACCGGCGAGCGCAAGCAGGGCGTCGTCGGCCTGTTCCAGCCGGGCGTCCCGGGCGAAGTCGCGCCGAGCCTCTCGGTCCGCTTCATGGGCATCAACCGCAAGGCGATCGCCTCCTATCTGATCTCGCTCTATTGTTCGTCCGCCATCCTCACCCCGGACGCGCTCGGCGTGCTCGAAAACGTGGATGTGAACCACTATCATGTCTACGATTGAGCCCCGTCCCGCAGCGGCGACCGCCGCCGCGCCGATCCCGGCCACGCCGTCCCCTCAGCGGGGCGGCACGGCTCCGGCGGCGCCAGATCTCGCCGCGATCGCTCTGTTGGCTAACGCCTTTTTCAAGGCGTTTCCCGGCGAGCCGGCCCAGCCGATCGGACTGCCCGCCGCCGCGGCCGCCGCTCGGGAACCGAATTCGCCCGCGACGCTGGATCCCGCCGCCGCGGCGCCCTTCGACGCGCCAACCTCCGCCTTGCATACCGATCCGAGCCTCGTCTCGGTGATCCCCTCCCATGTCGCCGCGCAGACGGGAGCGCCTCCCTACGCGCCGGTCTCCCCGGCGTTTGCGTCTTCGCCTGGCTTCCCCGCGACCGGGCAGCCGGCCGGGTTTCCGGCGGTCTCCCTTCCGACGGCCGCCTCGACCGTGTTCGCCGCGTCGCCGCCTTCATCGCTCGGATCGCCCGGGGCCCCGCCCGCATCGAGCGCCGCCGCGCCTTCGACGATTCCGTCCGGCTATGGCGGCCAGTCCCCGGCCGGCGTTCCGAGCGAAGCCGATCTCGCCGCGCTGCCCTCTACGCTCGGCGACTCGACGTCGCTGACTTCAGCCTCTCATTCGGCCTCCCACGGCGGCGC
>DAITNE010000006.1:10546-16752 GCA_036834765.1 Methylocella sp. | reverse complement strand
GACCCTGATCGCCGGGCCGGTCGCGCTGGCGACGCCCGCCGGGATGACCCGTGTCGATGTGCGCAGCGCACGCGAAATGCGTGACGCGGTGCTCGCGCAGGCAGCGCGCAACGACGTTTTCGTGTCGGCCGCGGCGGTCGGTGATTTCCGGCCACAGATCATGGCACCGCAGAAACTGAAGAAGACCGGCGGCGCGCTCGAACTTTCATTGGTACAGAACCCGGACATCCTCGCCGAAGTCGCGGCGCTGCAGGCGCGCTATTGCGAGTTGGCCGAAACGCGCCAGCTCAAGCTGAAGCATAATAATTTCCTCGGCTATTTTCTCGAGGTTCCGCAGGCGCAGGGCGAGAAGCTGCTGCGGGCGCCTTTCGACGCGACCTTCATTCATCGCCAGACCATGGCCGATGCAATGCGCTTTTCGACCCCCGATCTCGCCGAGCTGGAGGTCAGGATTTCGTCCGCCGCCGATGAGGCGCTGAGCCGCGAACAGGCGATTTTCACGGAGCTCGCCGGCCTCGTTCTGGCGCGCAAGGCCGACATAAGGCGCGCCGCCGAGGGCCTCGCGACGATCGACGTCGCTGCCGGCCTCGCGGAGCTTGCCACTGACGCCGACTGGACCCGGCCTGAGGTCGACGCTTCGCTCGCCTTCGCCATCGAGGCTGGGCGCCATCCCGTCGTCGAGGCGGCGCTGCGGCGCGACGGCGAGGCCTTCGTCGCCAATGATTGCGCGCTTTCGGGCGTCGTCGGGAAGGGCGGGCGGATCGCCGTCGTGACCGGGCCGAACATGGCCGGCAAATCCACCTATCTGAGGCAAAACGCGCTGATCGCGGTGCTGGCGCAGATGGGTTCCTTCGTGCCCGCGCGGCGCGCCCATATCGGCGTCGTCGACCGACTGTTCTCGCGCGTCGGCGCGGCCGACGATCTCGCGCGCGGGCGCTCGACCTTCATGGTCGAGATGGTCGAGACGGCGGCGATCCTCAATTCCGCGCGGGAAAAATCGCTCGTCATTCTGGATGAGATCGGCCGCGGCACCGCGACCTTCGACGGTCTCTCCATCGCCTGGGCGGTGATGGAGCATCTGCATGAGGCGAACCGCAGCCGCGCGCTGTTCGCCACCCATTTTCACGAATTGACGCAGCTCGCCAAACGTCTCGACCGGATTGACAATCTCACCGTGCGGGTTACCGACTGGAATGGCGAGGTTGTCTTCCTGCATGAAATCATCGCCGGCGCCGCCGACCAGTCCTATGGTGTGCAGGTGGCGAAGCTCGCCGGGCTGCCGGCGCAGGTCGTTGCGCGTGCGAAACATCTGCTGGCGGAGTTCGAAGCGGCCGACCGGGTCAGGCGCAGCGACCGTCTCGTCGCCGATCTGCCTTTGTTTTCAGCATCGAACGCAGTGGAGCGCGCTTCAGATCCCGCCGCCCCGCCCGAGCAGGCGCCGGCGAGGGGCCCCCTCCCCGAGGCGATCGACGCCATCGATCCCGATGAATTATCGCCGCGCCGCGCCATCGAGGAGCTGTACCGCCTGAAGCGCATCCGCGCTGGCCAGGATTGATCTTTTCGACGCATTGCCAAGCAAGCCATTAAATTGTACAAAATTTACTTGCCACGCCAGAAGCCCGTCGTCGCTTAACGTCATTTCATTTGTTTTAAGGAAAGGCGTCGTAGGTAGGCGGGGACGTTATGACCGTTCCGGGGAAACGCAGCCATGCTCGAAGACGACGTCATGCCGCGGGTCGACCAGCAGCTCTGCTTCGCCCTCTACGCCACCCTGCACGCGGCGCATAAGGTTTATGCGCCTCTTCTCGCGTCGATCGGCCTCACCTATCCGCAATATCTCGTCATGCTCGTGCTCTGGGAGGCCGATGACGTAACAGTCAAGGCCATCGGCGAGCGTCTTCACCTCGATTCCGGCACCTTGACGCCCTTGCTGAAGCGGCTGGAGGCGAGCGGCCTCCTCGCCCGCGCGCGCGACCCGAAAGACGAACGTCAGGTGCGCATCAAGCTGACCGAAAAGGGCCGCGACATGCGCCGGCAGGCAAGGCCGATCCCCGAGCAGATGGCGCGTTCGATGGGCCGTTCGCCGGACGATCTCAAGGCCGTCCGCAAGGAGCTGCGCCGCATCCGAAACGCGTTGCTCGGCAGGAAGCCCGAAAGGCCCGAGAAGGGAGACAAGCCCGAGAAGATCGAGAAGACCGCGCAGCGGATCGGCTCTTTCTAAGCCGCCGATATTTGTGCCGGCGCCCTACCGCCTCTGCAGCATGCGGGAGACGACCTTCGAGGTGTAGTCCACCATGGGCACGATGCGCGCGTAATTCAGCCGCGTCGGGCCGATGACGCCGAGCACGCCGACGATGCGCTGCTGCTCGTCGTGGAACGGCGCCGCGATCATCGACGATCCAGATAGCGAAAACAGCTTGTTCTCCGATCCGATGAAGATGCGCACGCCCTCGCCCCCCTCCGCCCGATTCAGGAGATCGATCACGTCCTTTTTGGTTTCGAGATCGGCGAAGAGCAGGCGGATGCGTTCGAGGTCTTCGATCGCCGTCAGATCCTGCAGTAAATTGCCCTGGCCTCTGACGATCAGCTGTTGGCCCCCACCGGAATTGTCGGCCCAGCCGGCGAGGCCGGCGTCGATCAGCCGCGTGGTTAGTTCGCCGAGTTCATTCTCCGCCGCCTGATGCGAGGCCTCGATCTCGATTTTGACCTCGAGCAGGGTGCGGCCGCGGATGCGCGCGTTTAGGAAATTGCCGGCCTCGATCAAGGCCGAGGGCGGCAACCAGGCGGGGATATGAAGGATGCGGTTCTCGACCGATCCATCCTCCGATACGAGGATGGCCAGCGCGCGCTCCGGCTCGATCCGCACGAACTCGATCTGCTTCAGCCGGGCGTTGTCCTTGGTCGTCACCACGACGCCGGCGCCGCGCGTTAGCCCGGAAAGCATGCTCATAGCGTCGCCGAGCACCGCTTCGAGCGGCTGTTCGTGCGCCGCGGCCTTAACCTGCGCCTCGATCTGCTCGCGCTCGCCCGGACCGATGTCGCCGAGCTCCAGCATGGCGTCGACGAAGAAACGCAGGCCGAGTTCGGTCGGCAGCCGACCTGCGCTGGTATGGGGCGCGTAAATGAGGCCAAGTTCTTCGAGGTCCTGCATCACATTGCGCACGGAGGCGGGCGACAGCGCCATCGGCAGCAGGCGCGCCACATGGCGCGAGCCGACCGCTTCGCCGCTGGTGAGGTAGGAATCGACGATCTGACGGAAGATTTCCCGAGAGCGCTCGTTGAGGCTCGTCAGGCTACCGCCAGCCGGACGCGCCGGATCTCTGGGATAATCCAAAGGCAGTGACATCGAGAGAGGATGGCCGCGACCGGCCGCGGATGCAAGTGGCGCTTCCAACGGCGAGGCTCCCCCGCACGCCAGGAACGCTCCGGCGCGAGGGGAGGCGATCAAGCCGGAACCCGCCGCTATCCGAAAACATCCTCGAGCGCGGTCTCGAGATCGCCGATCTGAAACGGCTTTTGCAGGACTTTTGCGCCCGCATAGGCCTCGGCAAGGCCGCGCGAACCATAACCGGATAGAAAAATGAAGGGAATTTCGCGGGAGAGGAGGATATCGGCGATCGGAAAGCTGCGCTTGCCGTTAAGATTAATGTCGAGCATCGCAAAATCGGGCGCGGCCCTCGTCAGAACCTCCATGGCGCCCTCGACGGACGCCGCCACATCCACGCATTTGCACCCGATATCGGCCAGCATGTCCTCGATCAACATGCTGATCAAAGCCTCGTCCTCAACAACAAGGACACGAAAGTCGGATTCCATTTTCAAGACGCCCCGCCGTTCGAAGAGCTGACCGCAACTAAAGTCCTTAACGGCGCCGTTGGTTCCGCGTCGGCATAAGATTTTGCGCGCCTCGCCTCGCGTCAGGCCCGCGAAAGCCTTTCTCGCTTCAATCCGTTTCGATTGGCTCGGCCAGCCGGAAAACCGCCGCGCCAGCGTTGTTTGCGAGCATTTGAATGAGCGTGCAAAAATTCGCAGCAAGCGTCCCTGTCAAAGGCCACGGCGAAATCCGCGACAAGGCGCTCCTCCAGGTCGCGATCAGGGAGGCCTTCGCTTTTCTCAACGCGGGTGAGCCGCGCGACGCGATCGCCCATCTCGCGCGATACGCCGACCTCGCCGCTGCGAGCGATATCGCATGTTATGTGTTCGGCCTCATCTGTTTCAATGCGGATGATCTGCGAAACGCCCTGACGTGGTTCGATCGGGCGCTCGTGCTGAAGCCCGCCTATCCCGAGGCGCTTGGCGCGCGCGGCATCGTGCTGCAGCGTCTCGGCCAGCCGGAAGATGCGCTCGACGCGTTTCAGGATCTTCTCAAACTGCAGCCGGACGATGCCGACACAATGTTCAGCATTGGCGTCATTCTGCAGAGCCTCGGGCGCATGCGGGACGCTCTCGCCGCCTATGAGGATGCGCTCCGCCGCCGCCCGAACCATTGCGAGGCGTTGACCAATCGCGGCGCTTTGCTGGAACGCTTTGGCCGGCTCGAGGAGTCGCTTGCATGCTTCGAGGCGATCATCGCGCTGAGGCCCGGCGATGCGGGGGCGTTGTTCAACAAGGGTTCGGTTCTGCAAAAGCTCGGCCGCAATGAAGATGCGCTTGGCGCCTATGAGGAGGCCGCGCGGACGGGTGTGATCGATGCCGAGACGGAGCTCAACCGCGGCAACGTACTGCAAAAACTTGGACGGCTCGACGAGGCGCTAATCTGGTACGATCGATCGTCCCGCTGCCGCGACGGCTATCCGCAGGCGCTCTATAACAAAGGCATCGCCCTCCAGGCGCTCGGCCGGCCGATCGAAGCCCTTGAGGCCTATGATTCCGCGCTTGCGCTCGATTCGCGCTATTGCGAGGCGGTTTGCAACCGCGGCAACGTCCTGCATGAACTTGGCCGCCTCGACGACGCCTTTGCGGCCTATGCCGACGCCCTGAAAATCCGGCCTGGTTTCGTGCCGGCGCTGACCAATCGCGCCAACATATTCCTGCAATGGGGGGCGCCGATCAGGCGCTCCGCTGCTGCGACGAAGCGCTGCGGCACGATGCGCAACATCCGCAGGCGCTTGGCATGCGCGGCGCCGCTTTGCAAAAGCTCGGCCGCCTTGAGGAGGCGCTGGCGTCCCTTGATCGCGCGGTGGAGCTGAATGCGCTCGCGCCCGAGGTCTGGCTCAATCGGGGCAACGTCCTGCAGGAAACCGACCGGCTGCCCGAAGCGATCGCCTCCTATAACGAAGCCTTGCGGGTTCGTCCGAACTATCCGGAAGCTTTGTCTGGCCTTGGCGTCGCACTGAAGGAATCCGGCGAGATCGACAAGGCGCTCGTCTGCTTCAACGAGGCTTTGGCGCATAAGCCCGCCTACCCCGACGCGCGTAACAATCGCGCCTGCGCGCTGCTCCTCAAAGGTATGCTGAGGCAAGGCTTCGAGGATTTCGAAAGCCGCTGGGAGCGCTCGAACGCGCCGCCAAAAACCGTCGTTGCGAAGGCGACAAAGTGGAGCGGCGAGGATCTGAAGGGCCGCCGCATCCTGGTCTGGGACGAGCAGGGGCTTGGCGACCTCATTCAGTTCTCTCGTTTCCTTTCGCCGCTGGCGGAAGCTGGCGCTGAGGTCACGCTGCTGTGCCGGAAAAACATGCAGAGGCTGCTCGGCACATTGCCCACCCCGGTCCGCTTGGTCGAGGCGCTTGAGCCCGGCGAGAGCTTCGATTTCGAGAGCGCGCTCCTCAGTCTGCCGCGCGGATTCGGGACGACGCTGGAGACGATACCGGCGGGGACGCCCTACCTCCATCCGGAGCCCGCCGCCGCCGCCAAATGGGCGACGCGGATCGGCGCGGACGGATTTCGCATAGGCGTTTGCTGGCATGGCAATGCCTCGATCAATCTGAAGAGGAGCGTTCCCCTAAGCTCATTCGGCGCCGTCGCGGCGATCGAAGGCGTGCGCCTCATCAGTCTCGTCAAGGATCAATCGCCGATCGAGATCGTGACCCCAAAAGGTCCATTTTCGATCGAGAGTCTCGGCGAAGAATTCGACCCCGGTCCCGATTCATTCATCGACTGTGCGGCGGCGATGGCGGCGCTCGACCTCGTCATCACGTCGGACACCGCGATCGCCCATCTCGCCAGCGCCCTCGGCCGGCCCGTTTTCGTTGCCTTGAAACAGGCGC
>DAITNE010000006.1:0-10536 GCA_036834765.1 Methylocella sp. | reverse complement strand
CGGACTGGCGCTGGCTGCTCGCGCGCGCCGACTCGCCTTGGTATCCGACGATGCGGCTGTTTCGTCAGCGAAGCCGGGACGAATGGGGCCCCGTTTTCGACGCGATCGCGGGCGAAGTCGAAGCGCGCGTTCGGGTGCGGCCTCAAATCCGCGCCGAGGCTGGGTCCGCCGCGACGCGCCTGACTGCCCACGCCCCCGCCGCTGCGGCCGCGCTGATCGCCATTCCCGGCGCGATCGGCGAACTCATCGACAAGATCACCATTCTGGAGATCAAGGAGAGCCGGGTCGACGATGCCTTGAAACTCCGCAATATTCGCTTCGAATTGGCGCTTCTGCGAAAGTTGAAGGGAGAGGCGGGCTTGGCGGACTCGAAGCTCAACCGGATCGAGGCTGAACTCAAGCACGCCAACCAAATCCTCTGGAACGTCGAGGATGCGTTGCGGAGCGCGAGGCGCGCCGCCAATTCGACGATGAATTCATCGCGCTCGCAAGGCTCGTCTACGCCTCCAACGATCAGCGGGCCGCGCTCAAGAAGCAGATCAATCTCCTGTTCAATTCAGCCATCATTGAAGAAAAATCCTACGCCGGCGCATCGTGAGTGAGGCAGGCGCATGCCGAGCCGGCACGCGCTGAATCCCGCCGGCCGCGCGAGACTTTCTGAAAACATGCGCAAGGCTGGCGCCGACGACCCGCCGCCCAACCCACGAACGCCTCGCTGGCAAATAGGCGCCTCGGCAAGAAATGAAATTAGCCTCGCGCTGCCGGCGGCCGGCCGTGGCGCCCAGGCTCAATACGTAAACTCGCCTACAGATAAAGCTTGCCGCCTTTCTCCAAAAACTCCGCACTCTTGTCGGCCATGCCCTTCTCCCGCACCTCCATGGCGGCGACTTCGTCGCGAATATCCTGCGTGATCTTCATCGAGCAGAACTGCGGCCCGCACATGGAACAGAAATGCGCGGTCTTGTGCGCGTCCTTCGGCAGCGTTTCATCGTGGAAAGCCCGCGCCGTCTCGGGGTCGAGCCCGAGATTGAACTGATCCTGCCAGCGGAAATCGAAGCGCGCGCGGGACAGCGCATCGTCTCGGAGCTGCGCGGCGGGATGGCCCTTGGCGAGATCGCCGGCATGCGCGGCGATACGATAAGTGATGACGCCGGTTTTCACGTCGTCGCGGTCGGGCAGGCCGAGATGCTCCTTCGGCGTCACATAGCAGAGCATGGCGCAGCCGAACCAGCCGATCATGGCGGCGCCTATGCCGGACGTAATATGATCGTAGCCCGGCGCGATATCCGTGGTCAGCGGCCCCAGCGTGTAGAACGGCGCCTCGTGGCATTCCTTCAGCTGCTTTTCCATGTTGATCTTGATCTTGTGCATCGGCACGTGGCCGGGGCCTTCAATCATGACCTGGCATCCTTTTTCCCAGGCGATCTTGGTGAGTTCGCCAAGCGTTTCGAGTTCGGCGAACTGCGCGCGATCGTTGGCGTCGGCGATCGAGCCTGGACGCAGCCCATCGCCGAGGGAGAAGGACACGTCATAGGCGCGCATGATGTCGCAAAGCTCGTCAAAGCGCTCGTAGAGGAAGCTCTCCTTGTGATGGGCGAGGCACCAGCGCGCCATGATCGACCCGCCGCGCGAGACGATGCCTGTCGTGCGCCGCGCCGTCAGCGGCACATAGCCGAGTCGGACGCCGGCATGGATGGTGAAATAATCGACGCCCTGCTCGGCCTGCTCGATCAATGTGTCGCGGAAAATCTCGAAGCTGAGCTTGGTCGGGTCGCCGTCGACTTTTTCGAGCGCCTGATAGATCGGAACCGTGCCGATCGGAACGGGCGAGTTGCGCATGATCCAGTCGCGTATGTTGTGGATGTTGCGGCCGGTCGAAAGATCCATCACGGTGTCGGCGCCCCAGCGGCTCGCCCACACCATTTTCTCGACCTCTTCGGCGACCGAAGAGGTGACCGCGGAATTGCCGATATTGGCGTTGACCTTCACCAGAAAATTGCGGCCGATGATCATCGGCTCAAGCTCGGGATGATTGATGTTGGCGGGGATGATCGCGCGGCCGCGCGCGATCTCGTCGCGCACGAATTCCGGCGTGATGAAGGCGGGGATCGAGGCGCCGAAGCTCTCGCCGTCGGCGAGCCGCGCTTCGGCGCCCTCCAGCATCGTTTCGCGGCCAAGATTCTCCCGCGCCGCCACGTAGATCATCTCCTCGGTGATGATCCCGGCGCGCGCAAACTCATATTGCGTGACGAGTGCGCCCGCGCGGCCTTTTCTCGGCGACGTGTTGGCCGGGCAGGGCGGCACGAGCCGGTCGGGCGAAACGGCGCCATTGTCCTCGGGGCGCACGGCGCGCCCAGCGTAGAATTCGAGACCCGCACGCCGCGCGAGCCAGGCCTCGCGGATGCGGGGCAGGCCAGCCGACAGATCGACCAGGGGATCAGCTTCGGTATAGGGTCCCGAGGCGTCGTAGACGCGAACCGGCGGCTCATTGGCGGAGGGATCAAGCGCGATCTCGCGCAGCGGCACTGCGACGTCCCCGTGGCCGCCGGGGCGATAATAGATCTTCCGGGAACCGGGAAGCGGGCCGGAGGTCACGGATTGCGGCGCGAGATTTTGCGGCTTGTCGTGAACGTTCATCTGGTCCTCCGCTCAAGGTTGCTCGATATATCTGGCAAGGTTGCTCTTCATTTCTGGAAAGCAGGCGGCGGGTGCGGCGGGAGACGAACAAATTGCGTCGATTCTCTTTGCCGTCGTGCCGATCCCTGCGCTGGCATTACCCAGGTTCAGGTTCAATGGGTGTGATCTCAGCCGCCGTTTTAAGGCAGCACCCCAGGGCGAACCCCGAACTTAGTGCGCCGGGCGGCATTGGGCAAGCGATCGATTTGATCCTGCGCAAACGCCCCCCTCTGTCTCGCCGGGACGGACAATGTTAAGTCTTCGGCCATAGCTTGGGCCAAGTCCTTCGTCTTCGCCTTTGGCCCCGCTCGAGCTCCCGGAGGTATGCGTGGTCGTCCGCCTCGCCAAGATCGCCTGCGTCGCCGCCCTCGCGCTGTTCGTGGCCCTCGTCGCGCTCGGCAACGTCACCGATTATTGGACCAATTTCGCCTTCGTCGCGCATGTGCTCGATATGGATGGCGTCCCGGCGGACGCCGCGATCAGCTGGCGCGCGGCGACCTCGCCGGCGCTGCATCAACTGGCCTATCTCGCCATCATTACGACGGAGATCGCGGTCGCCGCGCTTACTACCTTCGGCGGCGTTGCGATGATCCGCGCGCTAAGGGCGGGCGGGCAGGTCTTCCAGCGCGCGAAGAATCCGGCGATCCTTGGCCTTGCGCTCGGCTTCCTGCTGTTCGAGGGCGGCTTCATCGCTATCGCTGGCGAATGGTTCGGCATGTGGCGCGCGCCCGGCGGAGGCGCCGAGGAGAGCGCCTTCCGCATCGCCATCACCATGCTCGGCGCTTTGATTTTCGTCTCGCTGAAGGATGAGGATGTGGTTTAGCGTCATCGTCCGTCCTCAGGACGAGGCGAGCATCTTCGCCACAACTTCAAAGGGAAGCGCAATGAGCGAATCGTCATGCCGGTGCGGACCATCCCGCATTCATATCAGCCGGCGCAAAAGCCTTGCGGCGCTGTTTGGCGCCGGGTTCGCTGGCGCGTTCGCAGGCGCTGCGGACAGCGCTTCGGCGGGCGCCAGCCTGACGCCGCCGCAGCCGGAAGATGAACGATTCATGCGCCTCGCCATCGCCGAGGCGGCGAAGGGCGATTTTCCGTTCGGCGCCGTCATTGTGCGCGATGGAGAGGCGATCGCAAGCGCGCGCAATGTTGGCAAGGCGAATGATGATCCAACCGCGCACTCGGAGATGGAGGCGCTGCGCAAGGTGATCGCGGCCGGCAAGACGGCTGCGCTGAAAGGCGCGACGCTCTACGCTTCGGGCGAACCCTGCCCAATGTGTATGGGCGCGATCATCTGGTGCGGGATCGGGCGTGTGGTGTTCGCCGCGTCGATTGCGGAGCTGTCGACGAAAATCGGCCAGATCATGGTAACAAGCAAACAGCTTGCCGACGCCACGCCCTTCGCGAAGATTGAGCTCACAGGCGGTGTCCTGGCCGCGGATTCTCTGGCGCTGTTCAAGGGCTGAGGGGGATAGATCTCAGATTGGCGACGCTCTATCGAACGCTTCGACTCTTGCGGCGAAGCGCTGTACCGTGCCCCGGCCGATCAGAGTTACCGCGTCCAACTGAATAGCTGGGAGAGCAAGGAGAAACGCATGCCGAGCCGCATCCGCCTATGCCTTCTCGCCGCTCTGTCCTTCCTTGGCGCCGGCGCTATGCTCAAGCCGGCAGCCGCCAATGCAACCGACGACGCTCTTCGCAACCGGCTGGCGAACAAGGACTGCGTACGCGGAAATCTCAAGGACTACCATTTGCAGCGACAGGGTGGGGATCCGCCCGCGGGCTACGCTGGACGCGTGTTCAAGCTCGGCCAGGACTATCCAAATCAGCTGCCGCCTGTGGAGGAGTATCCCTGGCTCAAGATCGATTTTAAGGACGGCGGCCCCGTCGATCCCAGAGCCTACCTTCAAGCCTTGCTCGACTACGGCTTGGCGGGAAATGTCGATGTCGATTTCTACGTCGAGGATAACAAGCTCCGCAAATGGTACGGCATGCCGTGGATGGACTGGAACACAGAAGTCGCGTCGGACTGGCCGGGAACCGACGGCCGCGAATTCGTCCACGGCCTCACGCATGAATTCGATTCATCGGGTAAGACGCTAAGCACGCTTCAGAATGACTTCGTCGACACCTGGTCCGGCGCCTATCTCAACGATCGCGCCGCGTTCGGAGTAGGACAGGTTTATTGCGATTCAAACAATCCGAAACCGGGGGCGCTGAACCCCGACCCGACTGCGCTCAACAACTTCCCCAATGGGTCGTTCATTATCAGGCTTCTGTTCTCGACCGTGACCGAAGACCAGTTGCCGATCGTGAAAAATGCGCTGGAATGGAAAGCGGATGTCTTCGTCAACGACGATCCGAACTGGCGCAACAAGGGGCCGATAGCGCGATTCGAACGCGCCATCGGCGTGGTGCGCCTCATTCAGATCGACGTTTCCGTGCGCGACGAGCGAAGCGCGACGGGATGGCTCATGGGAACGTTCGGCTATGACGGCAACGCCAGGGGCGCGACGCCGTGGGAGCGCATGACTCCCCTCGGGATCCAGTGGGGCAACAGCCCGAAGGTTGTATTCGCGGAAACATGCGCCGGTCCCGGCGGTCCTTGCAGCCGGGAAAAGCTGACCGAACAATGGATCAACGAGCAGGCCGTCAAGGATCTGGCGTCACCGCCGCTGAACTTCGATCATCTTGGCTATGGCGGGCGCCTTGCGGGGCCTGTCGACAACGCAAACGCGTCCTGCATGGGGTGCCATCAGACGGCGGGATTTCCAATGGTTCCGATCCTGCCGGAGTTTTCGCCGAATGGCGCGCTCTTAAAGCTCGATGCCGGCAGGCGGCCCGGCGTCGCGCAGAGCTTTCGCATGATGTATTATGGCAATGTCGCATCCGGCGCCGTCTTCAGCGATACGCAGCTCTATTCCTCTGACTACTCGCTGCAGCTCTCGATGAGCTTACAGAACTTTATCTCCGTTCGCTGCGCCAACACAGCGCAACAGCCCGACGCGAGGCCAGCGGCCTGCGCGGAGCTGATTGAGTGGTCGAAAGCGCAGAGAAAATCGATTGGCGATCTTCTCACATTCGGTTCGCCCGCAGTGGATGGCGCGCCCATTCGGTCAAATGAGTAACCAATCCGGCCAGACGAAGATGCACCGCTTCTTGCCGCGCGTCCGCCAACGCCTTCGTTCTTCTAACGCGATGCCATTCCAACCGTCAGCACCACAGCCGCCGCCTCCGCTACGCCCAGCGCAACAAACGCCCCCGCCGCGAGCCCCTCCGGCAGCGCCAGCCCCCCAATCCGGTCGCGGTGGAGCGCGACGACATGGTTGCCGACCGCCGCGAACATGCGGCGCACCTGATGATAGCGCCCCTCCGTCACAGTGACATAGGCGCTTGTCGGCGACAGAACGTCAAACGCGGCGGGCAGCAGCGGCTTCTCTTCGCCTTCCAGCGTCAGGGTCCCTGAGGCGAAGATCTCGGCCTCGTCCCCACGCAGCAGCCGGTCAAGCGTCGCGAGATACCGCTTGGGCACGTGGCTTTTCGGCGAGATGATCTTATGCAGCAGAGCGCCGTCGTCGGTGATGAGCAGCAGGCCGGACGTCTCCTTGTCGAGGCGGCCGATGGTCGAGAGCGCCGGTTCGCGCAGACGGAAACGCGGCGGCAGCCGATCATAGACGAGCGGCCCCGCCTCCTTGTGCGAACAGGTGACGCCACGGGGCTTGTGCAGCACCAGCACCAACCCCGGCGGCGGATCCAATCGTTCGCCGTTGACGCTCATCCGATCCGGCAAATCCGGCGTCAGCGCGATGCGTGAAGCCGGATCGTTGAGCGCCTCTCCATCCAACACAACGCGCCTCGCACGAAGCAGCAGTTGTACCTGGCTACGCGTGCCGTAGCCGAGGTTTGCGAGGAGCCTGTCGAGCCGGAGCGCCGCCGGCTTGCTCATTTCTGCGCCTCGATGATCTTGTAGCCGCCGGTCTCGATTTTGATCTCGACCTGCCGGAACAAAGGTCTCAACGCCGCTTCATAAGGTAAATGGCGGTTGGCGGTGAGCCACAGCGCGCCGCCTTTGCGCAGCATTTTCGAGGCGCGCAGGATGAACGCCTTGCCAAGGCTCTGATCCTCGGCGCCGCCATCGTGGAAGGGCGGATTCATCACGATGAAATCAAGCTCCTTGAGGTCGGCGTCCTCTTGCCGCGCGTCGGCCCAGAAAAAGCGCGCGCGGGGATCCTTGACGTTGCGCCGCGCCGCCTCGATCGCGCGGCGGTCGATGTCGATCAGGCTCATCTCGGAAACCTCCGGCGAGGCGAGCGCTTTGATCGACAAGGCGCCGACCCCGCAGCCAAGATCGGCGCCGCGTCCGGCAAGCGTGGGCAGGTTTTCCGAAAGAAGCGCGCTGCCGGGGTCGATCCGGTTCCAGCTGAAGACGCCGGGTTGCGCCCAAAGGCCGATCGCTTCGACAAACTGCGGCGCGCCCGCTGCAAGCGCCTCGTCAAGGCCCTTGAGGACGCCGGGAGGTTCAGAGAGGCAGATGCGGTGATGGCGCTTCGAACTCTCGTCAACCGCGCAGCCGAAGGCGCGGAGTTCTTCGCCGATGCGTGAGCCGCCCTTGTCTTTCGGCGCCAGCACGGTGAGGGGCGCGCCGGGCGCGAGAACCCTAAGCGCCAAAGCGATCACATAGCGGCGCTCCAATGTGCCGGGCGGCGCAAGCATGGTCATGGCGTCGAGCGTCTCTGGCGGTTCGGCCTCCAGCGATGCGGCGCCCGGAACGAGCGGAGAGAACTGGATCGCTTGGTGGGGAGCGCCCGCCAATTCCGCCGGCGGCGCGCCATAGACGCCGCTTCGCTCCGCTTTACCCGCTTCCAAAGCGTCCATCATAAGGGTCGAGCGGACATCATTCCTCGTCGGTCTCGGGCGCGGCTTCGCCCATAACGCCCGCGGCTTTGTCCCTCTCGGCTTTTTCTTTTTCCTTTTCCGCTTTGCGCGCCGCGGCCTTTTCCGCGGTCTTAGCGGCCTTCGCCTTTTCGCGCTCCCTGCGCTCGAAATCATAATTTGGCTTGCGCGGCATTTTTGTGCTCCAGAAGGATGGACTTGCGCCAGGAAAGTGAAGGCTCCGGCGATTCGAAGTTGAAGCGGTATGCTACTCCGCCGCTTTCGCGTTGACGACCGGGCGCCGCTCCAGCGCTTCGCGCAGGAACTGGCCGGTATAGCTCTTTTTTGTCCTGACGATCGCCTCAGGCGTTCCCTCGGCGACGATCTCGCCGCCGCCGTCGCCGCCCTCGGGGCCAAGGTCGATCACCCAGTCGGCCGTCTTCACCACTTCGAGATTGTGCTCGATGACGACGATGGTATTGCCCTGATCGACGAGCTCTTGCAGCACCTGGAGCAGTTTGGCCACATCGTGGAAATGCAGGCCCGTGGTCGGTTCGTCGAGGATATAGAGCGTGCGCCCGGTCGAGCGTTTCGACAGTTCCTTGGCGAGCTTCACCCGCTGCGCCTCGCCGCCCGACAGCGTGTTGGCCTGCTGGCCGACCTTGATGTAGTCGAGGCCGACGCGGGCGAGCGTCGCCATTTTTTCGCGGATCGAAGGCGACGCCTTGAAGAGGTCCGCCGCTTCTTCGACGGTCATATCGAGCACGTCGGCGATCGATTTGTTGCGATATTTGACCTCCAGCGTCTCGCGATCGTAGCGCTTGCCCTTGCAGACGTCGCAGGTGACGTAGACGTCGGGCAGAAAATGCATCTCGATCTTGATGACGCCGTCGCCTTGGCACGCCTCGCAGCGCCCACCCTTGACGTTGAACGAAAATCGCCCCGGCTGGTAGCCTCGCGCTTTCGCCTCGGGCAGCCCCGCGAACCATTCGCGGATCGGCGTGAAGGCGCCGGTGTACGTCGCGGGGTTCGAGCGCGGCGTGCGCCCGATCGGCGACTGGTCGATGTCGATCACCTTGTCGAGATGGTCGAGGCCGTCGATCCGCTCAAAGGGTGCCGGATGCTCGGCCGCGCCGTTGAGGCGCCGCGCCGCCGCCTTGTAGAGCGTATCGATGATAAGGGTCGACTTGCCGCCGCCCGAGACGCCTGTGATGCAGGTGAAGAGGCCGAGCGGTATCGACGTCGATATATGTTTCAGATTGTTGCCGCTGGCACCGATGATATCGAGCCTGCGCCCTGGATTTGGTTTTCGGCGCGCGCGGGGGATCGCCACGTCCCGAACGCCGGTGAGATATTGCCCCGTCAGCGAGTGTGGGTCCGCCATGATCTCGGCCGCCGTCCCTTGCGCGATGATCTCGCCGCCATGGATGCCGGCGCCGGGGCCGACGTCGACGACATGGTCGGCGGCGAGAATTGCGTCCTCGTCATGTTCGACGACGATGACGCTGTTGCCGAGATCGCGCAGGCGCCGCAGCGTGTCGAGCAGGCGGGCGTTGTCGCGCTGATGCAGGCCGATCGAGGGTTCGTCCAGCACATAGAGGACGCCCGTGAGGCCGGAGCCGATCTGCGAGGCGAGACGGATACGCTGGCTCTCGCCGCCCGATAGCGTGCCGGCGGCGCGGCCTAAAGTCAGATAGTCGAGCCCGACGTCGATGAGGAACGACAGCCTTTCGCGAATCTCCTTGAGAACCCGCGCGGCGATCTCGCGCCGCTTCGGATCGAGCTTTTCACCCAGAACCTCAAACCATGCATAGGCCGCCCGCACGGAAAACGAGGTGACCTCGCCGATGTCGAGTCCGTCGATCTTGACCGCCAGCGCCTCCGGCCGCAGCCGCGCGCCGTGACAGACGCCGCAGGGCGTCGCGGTCATATAGCGGCCGATCTCCTCGCGCGACCATTCGCTCTCGGTCTCGCGATAGCGCCGTTCGAGATTGCGGATGACGCCCTCGAAGGGCTTGTTCACCTCGTGCGAGCGAAAGCCGTCCTCATAGGAAAAGCGCACGCTCTCCTTGCCTGAGCCGTAGAAAATCATGTCCTGAATTTCTTGCGGCAGCGAGTCGAAACGCAGGTCGAGTCGAAACTTGAAGTGCCGCGCGAGCGCTTCGAGGGTCTGCATGTAATAGGGCGAACTCGACCGCGCCCAGGGCGCGATGGCGCCCTTGCGCAGCGACAGTTTGGGGTCCGGCACGATGAGGCCGGCGTCGACGGTCTGCTCGAAGCCGAGGCCGCCGCAATGCGGGCAGGCGCCGAACGGATTGTTGAAGGAGAACAAGCGCGGCTCGATCTCGGGAATCGTGAAGCCCGATACGGGACAGGCGAATTTCGCCGAAAAGGTAATGCGCGTCGGCGCGCCCTTTTCGTCCCTTTCGTCGGCGTATTCGGCGATGGCGATGCCGTCGGCTAGTTCAAGCGCGGTCTCGAAGCTTTCGGAGAGCCGCGGCGTGATGTCCGGCCGCACGGCGATGCGGTCGACGACGACGTCGATGTCGTGCTTGAATTTCTTGTCGAGCGCAGGCGCATCGGCAATCTCGTAAAATTCGCCGTCGATCTTCACGCGCTGGAAGCCGCGCTTCTGAAAGCCGGCGCTTTCCTTGCGGTATTCGCCCTTGCGGCCGCGAATGACGGGGGCCAGCAGATAAAGCCGCGTGCGCTCCGGCAGGGCGATGACGCGATCGACCATCTGGCTCACGGTCTGGCTCTCGATCGGCAGGCCCGTCGCCGGCGAATAGGGAATGCCCACGCGGGCGAAGAGCAGCCTCATGTAATCGTAGATTTCGGTAACGGTGCCGACCGTCGAGCGGGGGTTTTTCGAGGTCGTTTTCTGCTCGATTGAAATCGCCGGCGACAGGCCGTCGATCTGGTCCACGTCGGGCTTTTGCATCATCTCCAGGAACTGGCGCGCATAGGCCGACAGCGATTCGACGTAGCGGC
>DAITNE010000005.1:0-16925 GCA_036834765.1 Methylocella sp. | reverse complement strand
GCTTTCATGACTTTCTCCGATCCGGTCGCGCGAGGTCAAAAACGCGCGACGCTCGCCTTAAACGATCATGCGGGACCGCGCCGCGCCATGACCACGCTCAAGGCAGGCGCTCGATCGGCGAAAGGATCGATTTGCGCCCGGGCCGGCGATGTGCTCCAAGCCGGGATTGCGTCGGCGGGATGAACGGTTAGATTAGCGGTATCCGGGCGGCGCGACGCCAGTCTAGTCTATCAACATGCGCTCGAAGAGTCTCCCGCAGTCAGTGGACCCGCCTCCCGGCGCCAGCGCGTTTACGCGCGCTACAGAGGCGGCCGGCGTCGGCGTTTGGCGCTATGTTCCCGCCACCGGCGTGGTCAGCCTCTGCGCCCAATCGGCGGCGCTGCTCGGCCACCCGTCTGGCGATCCGCTTGATTATGCGGGCTTTCTCGGCCTCATTCACGCGGACGACAGGGCCATCGTGGAAAAAGCTCTGGGGGCGGCCGTGGCCCGCTTGGACGCCTTCGACTTCGACCTGCGGCCAGCTGAACCGGCGACGGAGCACTGGATCAGGGCGCGCGGGCGAATCATCGGCGGCGAGGGCGAGCCCATCGTGGCGATCGGGATTCTGCTCGGCCTCGCGCACCGAAAATCCGATGATGAGGCGATCAGCCGTCTCGCGGCGATCGTGACCTCGTGCGACGACGCCATCGCCGGCGCGACGCTCGAGGGCGTCGTCACCGACTGGAACCGCGGCGCGGAGGCGGTGTTCGGCTATGCCGCCGAAGAAATGATCGGTCAGTCGCTCGTCATCCTCGCGCCCGGCGATAATCGGAAAGATACGTTCGAGATGCTGGAGCGCATCAAGCGCGGCGAGCGGATCGAACATTTCGAGACGCGCCGCCGCCGCAAGGATGGCGAGATCATCGACGTGTCGCTCACGATCTCGCCCGTGCGAGACAGCGCCGGACGTCTGCTTGGCGCGGCGAAGGTGGCGCGCGACATCACCGCGTCGAAGCGGGCGCAGACGGCGCTGATGGAGCGCGAAGCGCATCTTCGCTCGGTTCTCGACACCATTCCCGATGCGATGATCGTCATCGATAGTCGAGGAATCATCCGGTCATTCAGCGCCGCGGCGGAGCGTCAGTTCGGCTATCCCGCCGACGACATCGTAGGCCAGAATGTCTCTGTTCTGATGCCGTCGCCCTATCAGGAGCAGCATGACGCCTATATGGAGCGCTACGCCGTGACCGGAGAGCGACGCGTCATCGGGCGCGGCCGGGTCGTCGTGGGCCTACGCTGCGATGGCTCGACTTTCCCTATGGAGCTGTCAGTCGGCGAGGTGCGTTCCGGCGAGGGTCATTTCTTCACCGGTTTCGTGCGCGATCTCACCGAAACGCAAGAGACCCAGCAGAGACTGCACGATATGCAGGCTGCCCTCGTCCACATTTCGCGTTTCAGCGCGATGGGTGAAATGGCGTCGACCCTGGCGCACGAGCTGAACCAGCCCTTGACGGCTATCGCCAGCTATCTCAACGGATGCCGGCGTCTTCTCGACGCCGTCGAGACCCAGAAGACGGGCATGGTCAGGGACGCCATCGAACGCGCGGCCGACCAGGCTTTGCGCGCGGGGCAGATCATCCGCCGGATGCGCCAGTTCGTGGCCCGCGGCGATACCGAGCGGCACGTCGAAAGCCTGGCGAAGCTGATCGAGGAGGCGAGCGCGCTGGCGCTCGTCGGGATCAAGGAAACCGGCGTGCACGTCTCGTTTCGCCTCGATGGCCGCGCCGCCTTCGTGCTCGTCGACAAGATCCAGATTCAGCAGGTAATGCTGAACCTGATGCGCAATGCGATCGAGGCGATGCAGGAAACGTCCCGCCGGCAGCTGACCATCTCAAGCGAGGAAATCGACGAGGACTCCGTCGAAGTCGTCGTGACTGATACCGGGCCGGGCATTGCCGCGGAAGTCGCGCATCAGCTGTTTCAGCCCTTCGTCACGACAAAGGCCGACGGCATGGGCATCGGGCTCTCGATCTCGCGGACGATCATCGAGGCCCATGGCGGGCGGCTTTGGGTTGAGCCCAATCCGGGTGGCGGGACGATCTTCCGGTTTACCCTCAAGGCCGTGAGTCCCGAGGAGCTGACCGATGGCGCATGACGCCGTGGTGCATCTGATCGAGGACGACGAGGGCGTGCGGCAGGGGCTCGCCTTCCTGTTGACCGCTTCTGGCTTCGCCGTGCGGGTCTATGAATCGGCTGTCGCCTTTCTGGAAGCCCTTCCGAGCGTGCAACCGGGCTGCATCGTGACCGACGTCAGAATGCCGGGGATCGACGGGCTGGAGCTGCAAAGACAGCTCAACGACAGGCAAATCGGCCTGCCGGTGATCGTCATGACGGGCCATGGCGACGTGCCGCTCGCCGTCGAAGCCATGAAGGCGGGCGCCGTCGATTTTCTCGAAAAGCCGTTCAACGACGAAGTTCTGCTGTCGGCGATCAGGACTGCGGTCGACCGTCACGCCCGCGATGCGCGCCGCAACGACGAAGCCGCCGCCGTCGCCGGGAAACTCGCGTGCCTGTCGGCGCGCGAGCGCGATGTCCTCGATGGCCTTTTCGCGGGCCGGCCGAACAAAACGATCGCTTATGATTTGAAGATCAGCGTCCGCACCGTCGAGGTCCATCGCGCCCATCTCATGGCCAAGATGGGCGCCTCCAATCTGTCGGAGCTGCTGCGGATGGCTTTTCTGATCCGGCCTGCTGACGCGGACTGAACCTTTCTTCCACCAACAACTATCTTCCGCCGGGACTTGTCCACCGCCAAGATCCGGTTTCTTGGGAGGCCGATCCGGGCTGCGCTGAATCCAGGGTTGCGCTGAATCAAGGCGTCCGCCGCCTGTTTTCCCTAAACCCTGCAAATGAATAGTTGCGATATAGCGGCTCGTGAGGGGCGACGGAGCTGGTCCATGCCTGACAGGGAGCCTCTCGTGCTGATCGCCGACGACGATGTGGCGGTCCGCGACGCGCTTCAATTTGCGCTTGGGCTCGCTGGGTTGATGGTGCATGCCCATGGCGGCGGCGCCGAGCTGCTGGCCGATGCGGACCTGCCCCACGCCCGCTGCATCATATTGGACGACGGCACGCCGCATTTAAATGGTTTTGAACTATTACGGCGTCTTCACGCCCGCAATATCCGGTCGCCCGCGATTATGCTCACCAACCATGCAACCGCCCGGCTCCGCGCGCGCGCGGAGGCCGCCGGCGTTCGGCTCGTTCTCGAGAAGCCCTTGATGGACAATGCCTTGGTCGACAGTATCCTGACCATCCTGCGAAGCGAGCCTGACCTGGCGCAGCCTGACTAGTGTTGCTTTCCGATCCGGCGGGAGCCGGAGAGCATCCAGAACTCCTTGTTTTTCCATATTATCTTAACCCGAATCGGGGGTCCCGCTTCGGACCAAAATGCTTTAACGAGAAATCTAAGTAAAACTACTTAGGATAGAACACGATATTCCCGACGGCGCATCGACGCTACACCAAGCGAGGCATTTCGCCAGCTAGGAGCGCTCGATGCTGACCTCTCTTTCGAACTTCGCAGACGACAGATTTTCGACTCTGAAGGCGGCGCCTTTAGGCATGCATCGGACCGTCCAATCCTTCTCCGATCGACGCGAACCCGGCACCGTGCACGGACAGGTGCTGCATTTCGCGCCGGACGGCGAGATCTATGGCGATGGCGACGACAACGCGTCATTCTACAAAGTCCTGAGCGGCGTCGTGCGCACCTGCAAGTTCAGGAGCGACGGCCGGCGGCAAATCGATGCGTTCCATCTGCCCGGGGAGATTTTCGGCTTCGACGCCGGCGCTAGCCATCGTCTTTCGGCTGAAGCGGTCTGCGACAGCGCCGTCGTCGCCTATCGTTGGCGCGCCCTGGAGGCGCCCGGCGAGACCGACGATCGGCTGGCCGGGCAATTCTTTGTCTATGCGATGCAAAATCTGCAGCGCGCGCAGGAGCACTCCTTGCTGCTCGGGCGCCGCAGCGCAGTGCAGAAGGTCGCGGCCTTTCTTGTCGAATTGGCGGACCGCGCCGCTTGCGATCGCATCATCGATCTTGCGATGGCGCGTCAGGACATCGCCGATTATCTTGGCCTCACGATCGAAACCGTCTCGCGGACGCTTTCCAACCTCGAGCGCGACGCCATCATTTCATTGCCGACGGCGCGGCGCGTCTGCGTGAATAATGCGCAGGCGCTGCGGCGCATCAGCTCCTAAAGCGGCCCCCAGGCCGGTTCCGAGTTTCCGGTCCGACGCTCTAACTAATGCGCCTCGACGGACCCCGCTGAGCGCGGTGGTTTGCGAAGCAAAACGATGGCGCAAAGGCTGATGATCAGCCCGACTCCGACGATCCAGAACGCATCGGAATAAGCCGAGACATAGGCCTCGCGCCGAACCTGAGCCGCGACTGACATCAGCGCCTGCGCCTTGGCGATGGCGGGATCGGCGATGGCGGCGCGCGCTCCGGCCATCAGCATTGCGATCCGTTGCTGCGTCAGCGCGGCGTTCTGCGTCATCGCTTCGGCGAGGATCGAGAAGTGGAATTGCTCGCGCCGCTCGATCATCGTCGAAAGCAGGGCGATGCCGATCGATCCGCCGAGATTGCGCATCATGTTCGACAGGGCCGAGGCGTCGGCCGTCTCGCGCGGAGGAAGGTTTGCTGTCGCGAGCTGCGACAGGGGAATCGAAAACAGCGGCTGGCCGGCGGCGCGCAGAAGTTGCGGCAGAATCAGCTGGTCCATGCCGACGTCATGCGTCAGGTTCACATTGATGAAGCAGCTCGACGCAAAAAGCAGCGTTCCGACGACGACGAGCAGGCGGGGATCGACTCGTTTCATCAGGTAGGGCATGGCGGGAAACAGAATGAGTTGCGGCAGGCCGCTCCACATTACGACATAGCCGATCTGCTCCGCGTTATAGCCCTGAATTTGCGCGCAATAGAGCGGGATCACATAGGTCGACCCGAGCGAAACGGCGCCCAGCACCGTCATCAGCACGCAGGAGGCGCCGATCGTCGGATTGCCGAGCACGCGCAGATTGATGAAAGGCTTCGCCGCCGTCAGCTCGCGCACGATAAAGCAGGCGACGCCGACCGCGGCGATGATCGACAACTGGCCGATCGCGCTCGACTCGAACCACTCTTTCCGCTGCCCTTCTTCGAGCACGAAGGTGAGGCTTGAGAGGCCGACGGCCATGGCCCCGATGCCGAACCAGTCGCCCTTTGGAAGCTCGGCCCACCGGGCGGCCTGCTTCGGCAGAGAGGTGAGCTGAATGATGGCGGCGATCGGACCCGGGATAAGGTTCAAGTAGAAAATATAATGCCAGGAAAAGCTGTCGGTCAGCCAGCCGCCGACCGTCGGCCCGAGCGCAGGCGCCAATGTCGCCGTGAGTCCAAAGAGCGTGATGCCGGCGCCCTGCTGCGACTTCGGCAGGCGAGTGCGCACGATGGTGATCGCCGTCGGGATGAGGACGCCGCCCGTAAAGCCCTGACCGGCCCTAAAGAGAATCAGCTGCGGCAGCGACGTCGAAAGCGCGCAGGCGATCGAGAAGGCGACGAATAGGCCGGTGTTGACCGAAAGATAGCGGCGCAGGCCAAAGATCGATCCGAGCCAACCGGTTAGCGGGATCACGATGATCTCGGCCATCAGATAGGCGGTCGAAATCCAGCTGCCCTGTTCCGGCGATGCGCCGATTGCGCCTTCGATATCGGCGAGCGAAGAATTGGTGATCTGAATGTCGAGAATGGCGGTGAAGGCGCCGAGAATGGCCCCGGCGACCGCGAGCCAGTCGCGCGCGCTCGCCTTCGTCTCAGCGCCGC
This sequence comes from Methylocella sp., assembly GCA_036834765.1. GTDB lineage: Bacteria > Pseudomonadota > Alphaproteobacteria > Rhizobiales > Beijerinckiaceae > Methylocapsa. The sequence continues at coordinate 11,086 of DAITNE010000005.1, read as the reverse complement.
TCATCTTCCTCTTTCTGGGCGCTGCGCGTAACGCTTTCGACGGCGCCATGATCGGACTGGCCGCGCGTGTCGACGGCCGCCTCGGCCGAGAGGCCCGGCCGTAGACGCGAGAGCAGGAAATCGCCATCGTCGAGAACGATCTTGACCGGGACGCGCTGCACGATCTTGGTGAAATTGCCGGTCGCGTTTTCCGGCGGCAATAGCGCGAATTGCGCGCCTGTCCCCGGCGCGAAGCTGTCGATGCGGCCGTGAAAGACGTGGTCGCCGAATGCGTCGACCGTGAAGGTCGCGGGCTGCCCCTCGGCCATCGCCCCGACCTGCGTCTCCTTGAAGTTGGCGATAAGATAGATCGCCTTGCCCATTGGCACGAGGGTCAGCAGATTGGAGCCGGGCTGCACGAGCTGCCCCTTGCGCAGGGCCCTGTCGCCGACGACGCCGTCGATCGGCGCGCTGATCGTCGTATATTCGAGATTGAGTTTTGCTTGTTCGAGATTGATTTCATATCGCTGCAGGCTGGCGCGCGCCGCGGCGTCGAGCGAGCGAAGACCTTCCGTCTGTTTCTGCGCGGCGTCATAGCCAGCCTTCGCCTTGTCGAGCGCGGCCTGCTTCTGCAGCAGATCCGACGTCGCCTGATGCGAACGCTGAATCGTGCCCGCGCCTTTTTGCAGAAGGGCGCCGTAGCGCGTCTCTTCCTCGGTCGCGAAATCGAGCGCCGCAGTCATATTGGCGACATCCGCTTTCGCCTCCTCGATCTTCGCCTGCTGCTGGATCAACGCGGCGGCGACGCCCTCGAGGCTGGCGCGCGCCTTGTCGACATCGGCCTGCGACTGCAGAACAGCCACCCGAAAATCGCGATCGTCAATCCGCGCCAGAACTTGGCCGGCTTTCACCGGTTGATTGTCGCCGACGAAAACTTCCGTGACAAAGCCGCCGACCTTCGGCGCCACCACCACCTTGTCAGCCTGCAAAAAGGCGTTGTCGGTCGTCTCCACGAAGCGGCCGTCCGTCCACCAATGGCAGCCGAAGCGCCCCGCCACCGCGAGCGCGAGGAGGAGCGCAAAGGCCCAAAATGCGCGCTTGCGGCGGGATCGCGAAGGCGCTCTTTCGGCGATGGCCGGGGTATCGCCTTTTACCGGCGGGATCAATCGGGCCGCGGCCGGAACGTCGCCGCGCAGGCGGGCGAGGGCCTCGCCGCCGATGGCGTGTTCGCGTGGCGGGGCGCCGCGGAGAGGAAGAGTGCTTGCGGACAGGTCCATGGATCGGTCATAATGAAACGGAACAGTACCGTTTTATTCTTTCGGCTGGCGATTGGCAAGCGCGTATTTTGGAGCAGAGGATGAAAAACGCTCCCGACCACGGCCACGCAGACGGACGCCGCGCGGATGCGCGCGGCGGGCGCCCGACCAAAGCGGCGGCGGCGGAGCGCGACGAGCGCTTGCTTGAAATCGCGGCGCAGATGTTCATGCGCGACGGCTTCGACGCGACGTCGATGGAGCGCCTGGCGGGGACCGCCAAGATCGGAAAAGCGACCCTCTACGCCCGCTATGCCGACAAGAGCCAATTATTCGCTGATATCCTGCGCCGGCGCATTCTCTTGATCTATGGGCCGTTGGAGGCGGAATTCGCAGAGGGCCTCGGGGGCGGGAGCCTCGAGCAGACGCTTTTGATTCTGGCGCGACGATTTATCGACCTCTCCCTGTCGCCTTCGTCGATCGCTCTCGGGCGCATTCTCGCGGCTGAGGGCGAACGCTTTCCCGAACTTGGCAAGCTTGCCGTCGAGGAAGGGTTGAACCGGCAGCTGAGGCTCGTCGAGGCGGTGCTTACAAGGTTCGCCGTGGGGCGCCGCTATGCGATCGGCGACATGGCGCTCGCGGCGGACCTCTTTCTCAGCATCGTGCTCGGCCGGATCTCGCGCATGGCGTTGCTCGGCGTGCGGATGGAGCCCGATACGCTTGACAGGCGCACCCGGGAAGCCGTGCGGACATTCGTCAGGGGCATCACGCAAGAGGTGGATCAGTCATCGATTTGACGAGAGTGCGCCAACCTCTTGCAATGTTTTCGGGCCGGTCGAAAATCCTTTCGTACGGTGTTCGCCGAGGGTTCAGCCCGTGTTGCGCAAGCCGGCGGCGATGCCGTTGATCGAGATCAGGATGGATCGCAAGGTCTTGTCGTCGTGCTCGCCCCCGCGCCACCGGCGCAGCAGCTCCACCTGCAGATGGTTCAGCGGCGAAATATAGGGGAAGCGATGGCTGAGCGACGCGGCGAGCGCCGGATTGTCAGCGAGTCGCGTCGTCACACCGGTGATCTCGTTCAGCGCTTTGACGGTGCGGCGCCACTCGTCTTCGAGCGAGACGAAGACGGCGCGCGCGAGGTCCTGGTCCGGAACCAGCTCGGAGTAGCGTTGGGCGAGATGCATGTCGGCCTTGGCGAGCACCATGTCCATGTTCGACAAGAGGGCGCGGAAGAACGGCCATTCGGCGCTCATGCGCTGCAGCAGCGCCATGCGCTCCTTCGGCGCCTCCGCGACAAAAGCTTCGACTGCCGAACCGAAGCCGAACCAGCCCGGCAGATTGAGGCGCGCCTGACCCCAGGAAAAGCTCCAGGGAATGGCGCGCAGATCCTCGATGCGCCGCGTCGATCGCCGCGAGGCCGGACGCGAGCCGATATTGAGTTCGGCGATTTCGGCGATCGGCGTCGCGGTGAAGAAGTAATCGACGAAGCGGGGATTGTCGTAGACCACCGCCCGGAACGCTTTCATGCTGGCTTGCGAAAGCGCCGCCGCGGCGTCGAGAAACTCCGCGGGCGCCGGGCCCGCCGACGGAAGCAAGGTCGCCTCCAGCGTCGCCGCGACAAGGGCTTCGAGATTGAGAAGCCCGATGTCGGGGTTTGCGTATTTCGAGGAGATCACCTCGCCCTGTTCGGTCAGCCGGATCTGCCCTTCGACCGTCCCCGGCGGCTGCGCGAGGATCGCTTGATAGCTTGGGCCGCCGCCGCGCCCGACAGTGCCGCCGCGGCCGTGGAACAGCCGCAGCGCGATGCCGTCCAGCCCGGCGAACAATCCGGCGAGCGCCGTCGACGAGCGATAGAGCTCCCAATTGCTCGTGAAGAATCCGCCGTCCTTGTTGCTGTCGGAATAGCCGAGCATGATTTCCTGCTCGGCGCCCGAGCCGCGCACGAGATCGGCGACGCCGGGCAAGGCGTAAAATTCGCGCATGATAGCTTCGGCGTTGCGCAGATCCTCGATCGTTTCGAACAGGGGGACGACCATCAGTTCGACGGAGGAGCCGGCGTCGCCGAGGACGCCAAGCATCATGCCGCATTCTTTCTGCAGCACGAGGACTTCGAGCAGATCGCTGACCGTCTCCGTATGGCTGATGATGTAGTGCACCACCGCAGGCCGGCCGAAGGACTTGCGCACGTCGCGCGCCGCCTCGAAGATGTCGAGTTCCTCCTCCGTGCGCGGCCCGTAGACGACGCCTGGAACCCGCAGCGGGCGGGGATCGCGCAGGAGGTCGAGCAGCAGCTTCCGCCGGCCCTCATCATCGAGCGCGCTGTAGTCTTCCGAGACGCGCGCGACCGATAGCAGCTCTTTCAGCGTCTCCTCGTGCCGGTCGGAGCTTTGGCGCAGATCGACCGAGGCGAGGTGGAAGCCGAACACGTCGACGGCGCGGCGCAGCGGCGCGAGCCGGGCGGGAATGAGGGCCGCGCCATGGTTGGCGCGTAGCGAGTCCTCGATGATCGCGAGATCGGCCTCCAGTTCACCGGCGTCGATATAGGGCTCGCCCGGCGCGACGGCGTGACGCAAGGCCTCGCCGCCGGTCAGCATGACGAGGGTCGAGGCCAGCCGCGAATAGACTCCGGCGAGCGCGCGCCGATAGGGTTCGTCCTCGCGATGAGGGTTTTCATCGCCCGATCGATCGGCCAGGGCCTCAAGCTCTGGCGTGGAGCCGACGAGTTTGCGCGAGATGGACAGCTCGCCGCCGAGCTGATGCACCTCCGTCAGGTAGTAACGCAGCGCGGTCTCGCACTGGCGCCGCAGGGCGAGCTCCAGCGTATCGGCGTTGATGTTCGGGTTACCGTCGCGATCGCCGCCGATCCAGGACCCCATGCGGAAGAAACTGCCGATCCGTTCGCCCGGAAGATGATCCTCGAGTTCGGCGTAGAGGCGCGGAATCTGGCGCAGGAACGTCATCTGGTAGAAGCTGAGCGCATTCTCGATCTCGTCGCGGACCGAGAGGCGCGCATAGCGCAGAAGCCGGGTTTGCCACAATTGCGCGATGCGGGCGCGAAGCATGATTTCATTCTGCTTGCGTTCGCGCTCGCCCTTGAGGGTTTCGCGGGCGAACAGAAGCTGCGCGATCGAACGTTCGGCCTCGAGCAGGCTTCTGCGCTGAACCTCCGTCGGATGCGCGGTGAGCACGGGCGAAATCATGCTGCGCTCCAGCGCGTCGGCGACTGTCCGCGGCGCGATCTTTGCGCCCGCCAGTCGCTCGAACGTCCCGGCGAGGGTGCCCCCCTCGTGGCGGTGCGGCTCTTTCTCGGCCAGCGCCGCCCGGGTTCGAATATTGTGTCGGTCCTCGGCGATATTGGCGAGATGCGCGAAATAGCTGAACGCGCGGATCACGGACATGGTCTTTTCCGACGTCAGGCCGCGCAGCAGCGCGTCGAGCTTGTGGGCCGCCTCCGGATCGGAGCCGCGCTGAAAGGCGACGCTGAGGCGCCGGATGGTCTCGATCCGCGCGAACGTCTCTTCGCCTTCCTGTTCGCGGATGGTGTCGCCGAGCAGCTGGCCGAGCAGACGGATGTCGTCGATCAGCGGACGCTCGATGATCGAGGCGCTTGCCGGCTGTGCGGGGTCGAGAGATTTCGTCATCAATGCCTCTTTGGGATCGAGCTTGGCGGGTTCTTGGGCGGTTGCTTGCCGGTTTCCTGGGCGGGACAGCGGCGCGACGTCTTTGGGCGTTTTGGCGCGAAAGGCTGTCGCAGCAAATACCGCGCCAGTCGAGGCGCGAAAACGCCGAAGCCCTCGATGGGCCGGGACGGTCGATTGACAAAAGCCGGGATCGTCCGAATATCAGTTTCAAACAAGAAAAGCCAATCTGCAGCCGGGCCGCCTGCGTCGGAGGTCGGCGCCAGATGGAGGCGACGCCATCATGACAGAACACCTCCCGAAGGCCGCTGCCGGGCCGCGCTCGATCGCCCTCATAGGTCCTCAAGGGGCCGGCAAATCAACATTGTTCGAAGCCCTTCTGGCGGCGGCGGGCTCGCCGGCGAAACGACAGGCTGAGACGCGCGCCCGGGCAGGCGGGGCGGAGGCGAGGCTTGGCCATTGCTCCTTCCTCAACGAGCGCTGGTCGATCATCGATTGCCCCGGTTCGGTCGAATTCTCATACGAGACCGAGGCCGCACTGATGGCGGTCGATCTCGCCGTCGTGGTCTGCGAACCGGCGACCGAGCGCGTCTCTAACCTGCCGCTGCTGCTGAAAACGCTCGAAGAGCGCGGTCTGCCTCATCTCATCTTCATCAACAAGATCGATACGCTGGCGGGGTCGTTCCACGACGCCATCGCGGCGCTGCAGGCGCATTCGGCGCGTCCGCTGTTGCCGCGTCAGCTTCCAATCCGCGCGGGCGACGCCGTCATCGGTTATGTCGATGTCGTGACCGAGCGGGCCTTTCGCTATGGCGAGCAGCAAAAGGTCGAGCCGATCGAGCTGCCGCCGCAAATGCGCGAAACGGAGAAGGAGGCGCTGACCGGGCTGACCGAGACGCTGGCGGACCAGGATGACGAATTGATGGAGAAGCTGCTCGACGACGTGACGCCGACGCCGGACGAGCTCTACCAGCACCTGCGCAAGGATCAGGCGAAAGGCTCCATCGTCGAAGTGCTGATCGGGTCGGCGAGCCGGGGCCAAGGCGTCTGGCGCCTGTGGAAGGCCTTGCGCCACGATGTGCCCGAGGCGTTTGAAACGGCGGAGCGCCGCGGCGTCCCGAGCGGGGATCAGCCGGCGGTCCAGATCTTCAAGACCGTGCAGGCGGGCAAGCTCAGTTACGGCCGCATCTGGCGCGGCCCGCTGCGCGACGGCGCGACGCTGGATAGCGTTCGCATCGGCGGCATCCACCGCTTCGCCGGGACGGAATCGGTGCGGGCCTCAGAGGCCGGCGCCGGCGAACTCGTCGCGCTCGGTCGGCTCGACGGCGTTGCGACTGGGGCGTTTCTCGGCGCCGTCGCGCCGGAGGCCTTCCCGGAACCGCCGTCGCCGGTCTATGAGCTCGCCATTACGACCATGGATCGAAAGGACGACGTCAAGCTTTCGGCGGCCCTGCACAAGCTCGTGCAGGACGATCCTTCTCTCAGCGTCGAACACAGGATCGAGACCGGCGAGACGGTGCTAAGAGGCCAGGGCGAAATCCATCTCAACAGCGCGATCGAGCGTCTGTCATCAGCCTATAATGTCCAGGTCGCGGCGAGCGCGCCCAAGATCGCCTACAAGGAGACGATCAGGCATGCCGTCTCGCAACATGGCCGCGTGAAGCGCCAGACCGGGGGCCATGGCCAATTCGCCGACGTGAAGCTGGAGATCGAGCCGCGCCCGCGCGGCTCCGGGTTCCTGTTCACGGACAAGATCGTCGGCGGCTCGGTCCCCCGAAACTATATTCCGGCGGTGCGCGAAGCGGCCGAGGATGCGATGCAGAAAGGCCCCCTCGGCTATCCCGTCGTCGACGTGGGGGTGACTCTTGTCGATGGCGGATTCCATGCGGTCGACAGCTCCGACATGGCGTTCAGGAGCGCGACGCGCGCAGCCATCGCCGAGGGACTGGCCAAGGCCGAGCCTGTTTTGCTGGAGCCGGTCGATCACGTGACCGTCAGCGTGCCGAACGCCTTCACCGCGGCCGCCCAGCGCTTGCTGAGCGGGCGCCGTGGTCAAATCATGGGCTATAGCGAAAAGCCCGGCTGGCCCGGCTGGGACGACGTCGAAGCGCTCGCGCCGGCGGCCGAGCTTCATGACCTCATCATGGATCTCAGATCGGATACGATGGGGCTCGGCGCCTTCCGCCGCCGGTTCGATCATCTTTCCGAGGCGCGGCGATAAATCGACGCGCGCATGGAGCCTTTTGCCTCAATCGCCTTCATCGACCACTTCGGTCGCAGGCCGATCGTCGCCTTCGGCGTGCTCGATCTTCCAGCTCCCCGTCCGGGTTTCATATTCGATCTCTTCGGTCTTTCCGGGCGTGCGCTGCTCCGCGGCCGCGCGCTGCGCGGCCTTTACCGCCGCGTCATGGCTCGGGAAGGTCTCGGAGAAAACGCCATCGACCGTATAGGCCCAGCCTCCGTCGTGCTCGACCACGTGATAGGCGACGATAGCCATGTCGTTGCTCCTTCTTGAGAGCGGCGCGGATCATGGTTGCTAACATGCATTCGGTCCGGACTCAATTGATGGCGGGGCGCACGCGAGCAGCTCAAAGTAACCGGCTGCGGTGGTCGTTTGGCCCGCACACCCCTCGCCGATCCGGACGGCGCAGCCTATATGGAGTGAAATGCCCTTGAAATGGTCCCTAAAAGGCAAGCGATGAACAGAAATCTCCAGCCGATCGCCGAGTCTCTCAAGCGCAACGGATTCGCTTTCGCGGAGGCCGGGGCGATGCAGCGCGTCCTGGGCGAGGCGGGCCTTGCCGATTGGGAGAGTTTCGCAAAAAGCTGGAACGATCTCGGCATCGATTCATATATGGCGGACGGGGGACGATACCGCCGCCGCCGTCACGCGGCTTTTTCGGCCTCAAACGACGGCGTCGCGCGAAAGCCGCATCAGCCGCATTATCAGAGCCGTGACTACAACCCGTTGAATGGCGGCATCGAGCGATGGTTCGCGCCGGTCACCGAAGCCATCGGCGCCCACCCGGCGATGCAGGCGATTCTGCGGACATGCTTCGATCTCTTCGATGGCCTGACGCCGCAAGGCACAAGGCCGCCCGTGTGGCACGTCGAGACCCACCAATTCCGGATCGAGGCCAAGGCGGGCGCGGAAGGGCGCCCGACGCCCGAAGGGCTCCACCAGGACGGCGTCGACTGGGTGCTGGTCCTTTTGATCGCGCGGGAGAACGTCGCGAGCGGCATGACGTCGATCCACGATCTCGCCAAACGGAACATCGGCAATTTCACCCTGACCCGGCCGTTCGACGCCGCCTTTGTCGATGATTCGCGCGTGTCGCATGGCGTGACGCCCGTCGAGCCTTTGGATCCTGCGCGCCCCGCCTACCGGGACGTGCTGGTCGTGACCTTCCGGCGGTAAGCATGACCGGTCAGCCTTCGACCGGCCATGCTCGCGCGCATGGGCGAGGCGCGCGGTCTTATTGCGCGAAATAGCTGTCGTCGAGCAGCATGTCCTCGAAGAAGGCGCCGAACTTCCTGTCACGGTCGCGGATATGAATTTCGAGCACCCAGAGCAGGGGCGACGGGCGGAAATCGATCTCGGCGAGGGGGCCGTCATAGACCGCGGCATGCGGAAAATCGGACAGCCGGTGCCCCGAAAGATCGAGGTTCAGCTCCCAACCCATCGCCTCCGCCTCGGCGGCTGCGAAGTCGTAAAGGCCCTTGCCGCTGAGTCCCGTCTCCGTCCATTTCTTGCGGACGATATGGAACAGCTTGCGGGCGTCGGCGGCGCACCGCGCCATCTCTGCGTTGGATCCGACAATGAATGTGTCTCCGCCATCGCCCTCCCAGTCCTTCCACACCGGGCCGATGTCGATGAAGAACACATCGTTCTCGCCAAGGATCACGCCCGGATCGGACGGCGCGCCGAAGGTCTTCAGCGTATTTGAGCCGAACCGGACGTAGACGTCGTGCCAGCCCTTGACCATGTCGAGACCGGCGAGGAGATCCTTCGCCATCTCGACAGCGTCCTCCTCCGCCATGCCGGGCGTGACGCGCGCGGCGATCTCGTGAATGGCTTTGCGCGTTCGATCGCGCACGAACAGCATCTTTTCGACGGTGAAGGCGGCACCGACGTCTTCAAGATTTGGTTTCAAGGCGACATTCGTCATTCGATTTCTCCTGTTGTGGATTGAACGGTTTCGCGTGGAGGTTTGACCTTCTTCGGAACGATATGAACGGTGAGGCCGCCCAGCGCCGCCGCCAGCTCGATCTGGCAGGAGAGGGGGTCGTCCTCATGCGGATCGTGAAGGTGGGGCAGCAGCCGCGCCTCCGACCGTCCGGGTGGGATCAGGCGATCGCGCCAGGCTGCATCGACCCGGATCCGGCATCCGCCGCAGCAGGCGCGGCCGCCGCAGACGGAGATGATCGGCGCCTGCGCCCGCAGCAGGGCGTCGAGCAGGCGTTCGCCCTCGATGGCCGCGATCTCGCGCAAATCGCCGGCGCCATAGCCAAGGATCACGGAAACGGGGGCTGCGTCCGTCGTCATGTTCTCCATCTTTCTGGTTCAGGGACATGGCTCCGCCGCGCGGCCTTGCGGCGCGGGACTGTGGGCGGGCGGTTCATCGGGTGGCCGGCGGCCGCGCGAGGGCGGGCCGCCGGACAGGGGGTCAGGTCGTCTGACTCTGCGGATGCGTTAGATCGAGATCCTGCTGGATTTTTGCCTGGGCGGCCGGCTTGCTGCGGTGGAAGAACACGATCCAGGCCACCCCCGCGAGCAGATAGGCGAGATAGACGTAAGGGAAATACCGGACCGGCGCGTCGGGGATCGGGTAGACGCTGCCGACCGCCGGAATGACCAGCAGAAGCAGCGAGGCTGCACAAACCGCGATGTCCTGCGGCCGCAGTTCCTGCAGCTTGTTGAGATATGCCGGCGCGGCGAGGGAGATCAGGAAGTAGGGCACGATGAAGCCAAATGCGGCCAGCGTTCCCACATAGTTAAAGGCGTCGAGCGGAGCGACCTTCGTGAGGATCAGGGTCGTCGGAACCGCAAAAGCAATGATGCTCATCACGGTGACCGCCGCATGCGGCGTCTCGTTCGTCTCATGCGCGTCGCCGGTCGAGGCGTGCAGGAGACCGTGCCGGCCCATCGCATAGATGACCCGCCCGCCTGCGTTGATGCAGGACAGGCACAGCGCGAAGAAACTGATCATCGCGCCCGCCGATATCGGTGCCTGCAGAGCGGGAACATGCGCGAGAACGGCCATGACGTTTAGCGGCGCGTCGATTTGGTCGAGCGGCGTCGCATAGCCCCGCACCGCCATCACCATCGTGTAGGTGACGAAGATGAAGAACGCGCCGGAAATGACGAGGCTGAGCCAGACCGCGCGCGGGATCGATTTCAACGGATCTTTTGCTTCGTCGCCGAAGGCCGTCGCGCATTCGAAGCCGACGAGGCTAAAGATTGCGACGACGACGCCAAGACCGAGTTTCGACCAGGGCAGCGCGCTGACCGCGAATTGTTGCGTGTCGAGGGCGAAGCCGTGATTGCCGAGCGTGATAAAGCACAAGATGAGGATCAGCGTCACAGAGACGCCCTCAAGCCCGAGCATCAGCACAGCCGACAGGCGAACGTCCTTCCAGGCGCAGAACCAGGCGCAGCCGACGCAGAGCGCGAATAATGCGATCGGTGGAACGCTGATTCCGATCATCTCCAAAAGCTTGCCGGCGAAGATCGGAAGCCGGTGACGCCAGCCATCGAAATGCCGAGATAGGCCCAGATCAGCGACCAGCCGCCGATGCCTCCGGCGGTGAGGCCAAGACCCCGCGAGATGTACGCGTACATCGATCCCGACGAGGTCGAACGCCGCGCAAACTGGTTCAGGTTGAGCGCGACGAAGAGGAGCATCACTGTCCCGAGTGCGTAGGACAACCAGCTCCAGTCGCCCGTGTTTGAATACATCACGGGTATTATCAAGGCGGCGGTCATTGTCGGCGAAATAAGGGCGATCGCCTGAGCCAACAGCTCAGGAAAGCCAAGACAGTTTTTCTTCAAAGATGCGGCAACCATGGGCTTTTGCTCCTTTGGAATTCAAGCCAGCATCAATGACAGCCCAGATATTTTTTCCGAGTTTTTGCAAACCGATAATTTATGTTGAGTGATCCTAGTACCCAGAATCATTGATCCGCGAAGCGCGGCTTGAGGCGTTTTTGATGGAC
>DAITNE010000004.1:16563-16937 GCA_036834765.1 Methylocella sp. | reverse complement strand
TTTTGTAAGATCGGCGATCCTTTCGGCAAACGTCGGTGGGCCGCCGCGCAGAAACGCCGCGCGCTGCTTTTCGAGGAGCGCGCCCAAAAAGGCCTCGTTCGTCACGGTCGCGGGCGCATTCATCGAAATCTCCCAATGCTGATGTTTGTTGCAGGCGCCGTCAGCCGCCCACGCGATTCGCCGTTTTGAGCGATTCGATCAAAGGCGTCGTCGTCTCGGCCTCGGTCCAATCCCGGCCAAGACCGCCGCGAACAACGCCATCGACGACGACTTTGCGGAACACTTCGTCGCCGGCGTGTTGCGTGAATTCGACGGTGAGCCGGAGGGGGTCGAGGCCGAGGGCTTCGACGCAAGCGTCCACCAGCGAATCGGCC
>DAITNE010000004.1:0-16553 GCA_036834765.1 Methylocella sp. | reverse complement strand
TTAAAAGCCGGCAGGCTATAAGCCAGCGACAGATCGGCCAGGCGCGCGCGCTGCTCAGGCGGGCGGCCGCGCCGGATGTCGCAGCTGAGGACGGCGGCGGGCGCGGGCTCGCCGTCGCCGCAGCGCCAGAGGCCGCCCTCGCCAAGTTCGCGAAAGGTCACGTCGACGAGATCAGGCGTGGTCTGCATGATTTCCGCGAACAGGCACCCGATGCGTCGCGCTAGATCGCGCTTCGCTGCGAGCGGGTAAGGACCTGGCGCATCCAGCTGTATGTGCGGCATGACCGGCTCCTCTCAATGTGGGTCCTGGACAGAAAATTCGCGCGGCGACGCCGCTGGAACACGCTGTCTCGCCGGGTTAAGTTGACACTGTCAATATAACGCGATATGGGCATTGTCAACATCATTTTTGGAGCCGCGATGACCAACGCCGAATCGATCTCCTCCGATCCGCGTCCCTATCACCACGGCGATCTTCGCCGCGCGCTGATCGATGCGGCGCTGGAGCTGGTGACGGAGGAGCAGGACTGGAGCTTCTCGCTGCGCAATGTCGCGCGCCGGGCGCGGGTCAGCCATAACGCGCCCTACAATCATTTTGCGGACAAGGGGGAGCTGCTCGCGGCCGTGGCGGCGGAAGGGTTCGAGGCCCTGCGCGCGCGCCTTCTGTCAGCGACCGCCGGGATCGAGGCGCCGGGCGCAGCTTTAGCCGCCGCCGCCCTGGCTTACATCCGCCATGGCGTCGAGAATCCGGCGCTCTACCGGCTGATGTTCGGCCCCGCGCTCGCGACGCCATCGGGCGATCGGCCGGCGGAGGCGCGATCGGCCGGCGCAAAAGCGCGGGCGGTGCTCGAGGAGATCGTTCTTCGCGGCGCGCGGTCGGGCGCGTTCGCCATCTCTCCTGACGACGGGAGCGAACTCGACATGGCCGCGCTCTCGGCCTGGTCGGCCGTTCACGGCATGACCATGCTGGTGATCGACGACCTGCCGGGCACGCGCCTGCCTCTCGACCAGCTCGTCGGCGGGCTCATGCGCGTGCTGGGGCGGGGATTGGCGCCGAGATGAAGCGCGGCGCGGCGTCAGACCCGCCGGAACGGGCTGAAGCTCAGGCGATGATAGGGGCAGGGGCCGTACGCCTCGATTGCGGCGAGATGCGCCTCGGTCGCATAGCCGACATGCCGGCTGAAGCCGTAGGCGGGGTGGACCGCGCAAAGGCGCCGCATCAGGCGGTCGCGTGCGACCTTGGCGACGATCGAGGCGGCGGCGATGGAGAGGATCGCGCCATCGCCCTTGACGATCGTCTCGCCGGAGCAGCAAAGGCTTTCCGGCAGGTCATTGCCGTCGACGAGGACATAGGCAGGCCTCTCCGCCAGCGCGGCGAGCGCGCGGCGCATGGCGATGAAGGTCGCCTGCCGGATGTTCATGGCGTCGATCTCGGCCGCGGTGGCGAAGCCGACGGCGACGGCGAGCGCGCGGGCCATGATCGCCTCGAACAGTTTTTCGCGCGCGTCAGGCGTCAGCAGCTTCGAATCATTGAGGCCGCGCGGAAGATTTTGCGGATCGAGGATGACCGCGGCGGCCGCGACAGGCCCGGCGAGCGGCCCGCGCCCGGCCTCGTCGACCCCGGCGACGGGCCAGACGCCGCGCTTCAGCAGCCGGCGCTCCAGGCGAAAATCGGGTCTGTCCATCCCCTGGCTCACTTGCCTGCGCCTCTCTCGCCCGCGATTCCTTCAGCTTCGGGCGGGTGAATCTGGGCCATAGGGCAGGCGCCGTCAACGACAGCCGGCGGGCGAGCGTGCGGCCAATCGCCCAAGCGCCCGGAGGGGCGACTTTTCGGCCGCGCCCGTGTATAATCTGCAACGTGGCCGTTCGCGTCGAGCGCGCTCCCCCGAGAAGAGCGTTACCGCACAGCGGTTTAGCCTATTCGGGCCGCATCATGCGCCGCAGGGCTGGCCGGGTCGCGACCCGTTTATCGCAAGCCCGTACATTGCATCAAAGGATCCCAAGATTGCGACTTCGGAATCCGTCGATTTGCTCGCGAGGTATTTGAAGAATGGCGAAAATCCTTCCAGTCATCATGTGCGGCGGCTCCGGGACGCGGGTCTGGCCAGAATCCCGCGAAAGCCTGCCGAAGCAATTTATTTCCCTCGTCGGCGCGCGCTCGACGTTCCAGATGGCGGCGGAAATGCTCGATGACGGCGTGTTCGAGACGCCGGTCGTCATCTCCAACCACGAATACAGGTTCCTCGTCGCCGAACAGTTGGCCGAGATCGGCCGCGACGCGCGCATCGTTCTCGAACCCGTCCGCCGCGATTCCGGCCCCGCCGTCGCGGTCGCCGCCGAAATCGCCGCCGAGGCCGGCCCCGAAACGGTCGTCGCGGTGCTCGCCGCCGACCATGTAGTGCAGGACAAGGCGAGCTTCGTCGCGCTCTGCAAGCAGGCGGCGGAGGCGGCCGCGCTCGGCTATATCGTGACGCTGGGCGTCAAGCCGACCGCGCCGGCGACGGGCTATGGCTACATCAAGACCAGCAAGCCGGTGACGCGCGACGGCGCCGTGCTGAAGGTGGCCGGCTTCGTCGAAAAGCCGGACGGCGCCACGGCGGAGAAATATATCGCTGAGGACTATCTCTGGAACTCCGGCAATTTCTTTTTCCGTGCCGACGTGATGCAGGCCGAGCTGCAGAAATTCGCCCCCGCCATCGCGGAGGCGGCGGCCGAGGCGGTCGCGAAGGCGAAGCTCGACCTCAACTTCGTCGTGCTCGACAAGGACGCGTTCAGCCGCGCGCCGAAAATTTCGATCGACTATGCGCTGATGGAGCGCACCGACAAGGCGGCGGTCGTTCCCGCCGACATCGGCTGGTCGGACGTCGGCAACTGGGGCGCGGTCTGGGAATTGTCGGACCGCGATGAAAACGGCAATTCGACGCGCGGCCATGGCGTCGTCATGAACGCCTCGAACGTCCTTGTGCGCTCGCCCGAGCATCTCACCACGGTCGTCGGCGTCGACAATATCATCGTCGTCACCACGCAGGACGCCGTGCTGGTGCTGAACCGGGCGCACGGCGACCAGGTGAAGCAGCTGGTCGACCGGCTGAAGACGGAGAACCGGTCAGAAGCGCTCCACCACAAGCGCTCCTATCGGCCTTGGGGCTATTATCAATCGGTCGATCAGGGCGCGCGACATCAGGTCAAGCGCATCGTCGTCAAGCCCGGCCAGCGGCTGTCGCTGCAAAAGCATTTCCACCGCGCCGAACACTGGATCGTGGTCAAGGGCACGGCCGAGGTCACGCGCGACAAGGAGGTCATCCTCGTGCATGAGAATGAGTCGATCTATCTGCCGATCGGCTGCGTCCACCGCATGGCCAATCCTGGCCGCATCGATCTCGAACTGATCGAGGTGCAGACCGGCTCCTATCTCGGCGAGGACGACATCATCCGGCTGGAGGATATCTATAACCGGGGCTGACGGGCGGCCGAAGACGATTTCAATGTCGCACATCTCGAGTGTAAAAAAGGGCCCCCTCGAGGGGCCCTTCTTCGCGCTAATGTCGTTGCCTATTTCGGTTATTGGCCGTTCCACAGGCCCGGCAGAACGCTGGTGCGTTCAACCTGGACCGATTTCAACGCATCCGGCCTGATGCCGAGCGCCTGCAGGATGGTCGGCGCGACCTGCGAGGTCGCGACGGGCGTTTTCAAAACGCCGCCCTGAAGGGCCGGGTTGGAGACGATCAGCGCGACATTGGTGTCGCCGAAGCTCAGGCCGCCGTGTTCGGCGTTCTTCGCCGTCGATGTCGTGTAGATCGTGCCGTATTGCGGCTGCACGATGATGTCGGGCGTGCGGCTGTCGTGCTTCGGATCGTTGAACTTGATCTCCAGCTCGTCGCCGGCCAGCACCTCATCGATGAACAGGGCTTTGGCGTTGGCGTTGAGATAATCGGCTACCTGTTGAGTCTTGCTTTGATCCTTTAACCAGATCAGCGCGACATCGTCGTCCTGGACGAAGCCGCAGGGCCCGGTCGAGCAGGCGTTGGCGTCCGCGATGGCCTTCGCGGCGGCGCTTGTCCCGGCGTCGGGCAGAGCCGCCACCAGATCGGCGAAATGGCCCGGCTTGTTGACTTTGGGCGGATTGATCGGCGACTGTCCATGCTTGGCGCTGACGATGAACAGGGTGGAATTGTAGATGCCCTGATCTTTGAGCGCCTTGATCATGCTTCCCAGCGCTTCGTCCGTTTTCTGCAGGCCAAAGGCGAGGACTTCCGTCGGCGTCCCGGCCCCATCAATGTAGCCGCCCGGCTTGCCGGTGTGCGTGCTCGCCGGGCAAGTGCCATTGCCGTTATCCTTGGCCAGCTTTTGCCCGACGCTGACCGCCTGAAAGTTCATGCCGAATAATGTTGGCGTGCGCGCGGCGGCTGTATGGTTGTGATTAAAGCCATGGATCTCGTTGATGATGGCTGCGACCTTTAATTGATCGTTGGTGACGGTGCAGTCGACGCTCACGGTGGCGTCGAAGCCGCCAACGTTCGTGATTTCCGGCGTATAAAGATCATCCACGCCCAGCCCCGAAGGACCGTTGACAAGGTCGTAAGCCGGGTGCTTGTCCGCCCAGGCCGTGGTCCCGCCGCGGCTCTTGACGACCTCGAAGATCGTATTCGTCTTCAGCGCGGCATGCGGATAAACGGCGACGCACTGGCCATTCCGGTTGCGTCCGCGCGGCAGCTTCGCCGGGTCGATGACATTCTGCGAGACGTTCGAGCTATTGTATACGTCGATGCTTTCGTCGAAAACGATCGTGTTGCCAGCCGGGCCGCTGCAAGTAGTGTTGGTCGGATCGAACAGCGTGCGGTCATAGCTTACGTCGTAGAAAAAGCCGTGGCTGATTGGCGATCCGCCGGTCACCAGCGCCAGCAGGCCCGGGAATGAGTCTGAATTCGCCGGCGTCCGGGCGTTGGTGTAGGTGACGCCTTTTCTGGACAGTTCGGCGAGGGCCGAGTTCGGGTGACTCTCAACATAGTTCGCCACGTCCAATGCGTGGAGCCCATCGACGCTGACCAGCAGCACGTAATGGATATTCGCATCTTGCTGATGGTTATCGGCGGCTTGCGCCGTTGCGCCGAAGGCGGCTGCGGCCAACAGGCCCATGCCCATTTTCCTGAGTGTCATATTCTGTTGTCTCCTTGGGAATTTTCATTGCGGCAGGATGTGTCTGTCAGGCGCAGATTTCATTCCGATGACAAATGCGCGCTTTAAGGAATTTTTCACGCCTTTAGGCGTCGGCGCGCGCCGCCCGGACGCGGCGAGTTCGGCCGCGCAATCCGTTGAACGGGAACACGCCGGGAGCAATCTAGAGAGGTGAAGAAGCCGTCAAATCCGGGACTGGCGCGGATGTTCATGGCGGCGCACGGCTCCTCGCTCGGCGCAAAACGAGGCGGATCTCCAACGCTGTCGGCCGGCCCGGAATGCCCGCGCTTGGCGTCGGCCGGTCGCCTGGTCGGGCGAATGACCCGCCGCGCCGCCCCTTGACGGCTCGAGCATGGCGACGCATCGTCGCCCAAATTTCGGCGCATGCGTGGCTACAACGAGCGTCTAGGTTCGACCAAATGGCGGAGCTGGTTTGATGGCGCACAGGATTTCCGGATTGGCCGCGGCCTTGGCGATGGCCGCGCTGCTCGCCGCGAGCCTTTGCGCCATTCCCTCGACCGCGCGTCCAATCGTGCCCTCGGAGCGGCGTTACGCCCCGTTCGACACCTCGGCCATGCCGAATTGCGCCGACGCCGCGCCGCTGAACGAAATCCTAGCGCGCTTTCACGAACGCGAAAGCGAATTCTGGCGCACCGGTCTCGAAATCGTGGCGTTCGAGGACGTGCGGGAGATCGGCTTTCGTTCGAACGGCCTCGACTATATTCCCCGGCGCTATTGCGAGGCCCGCGTCCACATGAACGACGCGAAGGTGCGCGCGATCTCCTATTCGATCCCGACTTACTTCCCCGGCATCGCCGATCAGCTCGCCGTCGAATGGTGCATCGTCGGGCTCGACCGCTTCGACGCCAATGCGCCGAACTGCAAGATGGCGCGGCCCTGACGCGCGTCAGGCCCATGCTACGCCGTCTGCGCCCCGCACGCTCCGCGCTCGAGCTCGCCCTCATGCTTCTGGCTCTCGCGGCCGGCGCCCGCGCGGCCAGCTCCGACTGCGTTCTCGACGAATGCGCCGATCAGGCGACGCCCGCAGTTCCCGACGCTCAGCCGTCTTTCGAGCCCGCCTTTCAGCCGCGCCGCGCACCGGGCGGCGGATCCGGCGTTTCGGGCGACTTCGATTTCTATGTTCTTTCACTGTCCTGGTCGCCCGGCTTTTGCAGGACGCCGGCCGGCGGCCGCGCGCGAGGCCAATGCAATCCAGGCGCTGGCCTTGGCTTCGTCGTGCACGGCCTCTGGCCGCAATATGAGCATGGCTATCCGCAGGACTGCCCGTTCGGCGCGCAAACCCCCTCGCGCATCGCGCTTCAGGGGGCGGCGGGCCTCTACCCCAGCGAGGGCCTCGCCCGCTATGAATGGCGCAAGCACGGCGTCTGCGCCGGCAAGAGCCCGACGGATTATTTCGCGGACGTCCGCCGCGCGCATGATGCGATCGTCATCCCGCCGCCCTTCCAGAACGCGACAGCGAACCAGAACTGGACCGCGGTCGATATCGAACGCGCGTTCATCGCCGCCAACACGCGATTGCGGCCGGGCATGCTGGGCGTCGCCTGCGCGCGCGGCGCGCTGCAGGAGGTGAGAATCTGCTTTTCGAAGGATCTGCGCGACTTTCACAACTGCCCGGAAGTCGCCCGGCGCGGCTGTCCCTTCGGTCAGATTTCCGTGCCGCCGGCGCTTTGATGCTCGATCGCCGGTTTGACGCTCGGTGGCGGACGTTCCATACCTCGCCGCTCGGAGAACCTAACGCAGGAGCGATCAGATGCCCGACTACGTCGCCCACGCAACCACCATCGGCGGACGCAATGGCCATGTCGAGACTAGCGACGGGCTGCTAAAGGCTGATCTTTCGGTACCGAAAGACATCGGCGGCCCCGGCAAAGAAGGGGCAAGCAACCCCGAGCAGTTCTTTGCCGCCGGATACTCTGCCTGCTTCGGCGGCTCGGTGGAATACGCGGCCTTTCTGGAGAAGGTGAAGACCGGCAAGGTGACGGTAACCGCCGACGTAACATTGCATGTCGGCGATGCGGGATATGACTTGGCGGTACGCCTGCGGACGCATGTAGATGGCGTGGACCGAGCCACCGCCGAACGGCTTGTCGCCAAAGCCCACAATGAAATTTGCACTTACTCCAAGGCCACCCGCAACAACATCGAGGTGATTACCGAAGTGGTCTGATCCGCCGCGCCAGCGTCGGACAACGCCGAAGCCCATGGAGCCTGTGATGATGCAAGGTCTGCGGAAGTCCGCAGCGCCGCCGCCGTCGAGAGAGGCGTCAGCAAGTCTTGAATTACGCGCATGATTTCCACGCCGGCAATTTCGCTGATGTCTTCAAGCATATTTTCCTGACGCGAATCCTGCTCTATCTCTCGCTGAAGCCCGCGCCGCTCCGCTTTATCGAGACCCATGCGGGAAGCGGCCTTTATGATCTTTCTGGCGAGGAGGCCTCCCGCGCCGGCGAATGGCGGAGCGGCGTCCAGCGTCTCTTCTCTGCCCCGCTGGATGGAGCGGCTGGGGCTCTGATCCAGCCTTACGCCGATATCGTCGCGCCGCTCCTTGCCGCCGATCCGCCGCGCTATCCGGGATCGCCCCTGATCGCGTCGGCGTTGCTGCGGCGGCAGGATCGCCTGATCGCCTGCGAACTCCATCCCGACGCCTTCGCGCGTCTGAACGACAATCTGCGGCCGGACCGCCGCGCCAAAGCGACAAACATCGACGGCTATCATGGCCTCAAGGCCTTCATCCCGCCGGTCGAGCGGCGCGGGCTCGTCCTGATCGATCCGCCCTTCGAGGACGCGGATGAATTCGCGCGCCTCGCGGAGGCTCTGCCGGCGGCGGCGCGCAAATGGGCGAGCGGCGTTTTCATGCTCTGGTATCCGGTGAAGGACCGTCCCGCCGCCGACGCCTTCGCCGCCGCGCTCGGGCGCGGTTTCGCGGCCAGCGGGATAACGCGCGTTCTGCGGCTGGAGCTTGCCGTCGGCGTCACGGAAGCCCGCGCGCCGCTGGCGCGATGCGGCCTCATCATCGCCAATCCGCCGTTTCCGCTCGAAGCAGAGGCGGAGCGCATTCTGCCGCATCTCGCGCGCCGCCTCGGCGAAACAGGCGCCGATCATTTGATCGCCCGGCTCGGCGGACCATAAGTTCTCGACGAAATCGCCAATCCGGGCCTGGCCGATGGATCCAATCGGGACTTTCGCACGTATATGCCGATGATCGACGCGCGGCGGCGGAACGGAACGAGGTGAACTATGGCGAAAGCGATGCTATTCATTGGCGTTTGCGCGAGCGCTCTTGTCGCGGCGGCGAGTTACGGGCGCGCCGCCGAAACCTGCTTCCACGTCTGCCTCAAGGACAAGATGACCGATACCGACATCGACGATCAGGGCATTCGCGATCTCATGGCGGATTGCCGCGACGATTGCGAAGAGCAGGCGGTGGCGCGTCTCAAGGCGAAGGGGCTCGACGAAAAGATCGACGCCTGCGCGCCCCAGCCCGTCGACGACGCCGATCTGAAGAAGATCCGCTCGGCGAGCCCCTCCGTCGTCGCATTCGCCAACGCCTTCACCTGGGACGTCAACAATGTGCTGCCCGGCAAGATCATCCGCCGCGTCGAGATCGGCACCCAGAGCCTTTCGCTGCAGGATGTGACGCTGACCGCCTCCGGCATCGTCGAGCCCGGCGAAACCGGCACCTTCCTCATGAACAACGTCGCCGACGGCTATCCGAGCCTGCGCGTCACCTCCCGCATCAAGGCGATCTACGCCTGTCCGGTCGATTGAGGCGCCGCTGGCTAATGCTCATCAGCCGGTCGCCGATCAGGCATCAGGCGCGTGGCCCGGGCGCGGCGTTGCGCGCCGGCGCCATGATAATTTTGCGAACGTCGGCAATGGCTTGGGGAGCAACTGCAGATAGCGCCAGCGTCTGTCGCGCCTCGACGTCGTTCGAACATCCCTACACTTTCGCGCGGCGCCGACCAAGCCGGTCCTTAAGGCCTATGTCGCCGATGTCCGCCGTCAGGCCGCCGCGGCGGGTCGCGATCCGCGCAAGATCCTGACCTTTAATCTCACGACCGTCATCGTTGATGAGACCGACGCCAAGGCGGAGGCGAAGTTCAGGGAATACCAGCAATACGCATCTTACGACGGGGCCCTCGTCTTCATGTCCGGCTGGACCGGCATTGATTTTGGCCAGTATGCGCCGACGGACCTCGTGAAGAAGGTCGACACCAACGCGATCGTTTCCGTGGTTGACCATCTTTCCAGTGGCGACCGGTCCTGGACAATCGAAGAACTGGCGCTGTGGGGCGGCGTCGGCGGCCTCGGCCCGGTCTTCGTCGGTTCGCCGGAGACCGTCGCGAACATCCTGCAGGAATGGGTGGAGGAGACCGATGTCGACGGGTTCGATCTCGCTTATGCGGTGACGCCGGAGAGTTTCGAGGACGTCGTCAATCACCTCGTACCCGAACTGCAAAAGCGCGGAGCCTATCCCACCGCATATCGCCCTCGCACATTGCCTGAAAATCTCTTTGGCGGAAGCTCCTATCTGCCGGACGAGCATCCCGCCGGCTTCCGCGACATCGAGGCCGTAAAGCGGCGGGTCGCCGCGGAGGCCGCCGCCGCGTCCCCGCTCGAAGCTATTGGCGCATGAACCGGCGATGCCCGCCCACATCCTTTAGCTTCGCGAAGTTTCGCTTTCATTCAAAGGCATTCAGGGTGAAGGGCTCTTGATCCTTTTGGCGGGACAGAATTTGACTGTCGCGCTGCGCCGCGCCGATCGCGCCACCGTGATCGGGAACGGGCGCAGGAGCTCCGCCCACGTCAAGGCTTTCTATCTTGGGCTCGGCGCTCCGCATCGAGAGGCGAACGGAGCGGCCGGTGGGATTGCACCCGCAGCCTCATAGATCATGCGTCACCTCCCGGCTCTTGCGCGCCGTCTTGTTCTTGACGCGAACCCCGACTCGTTCTTGGCGCGAACCTGACTCGTCCCGCCTTGAACCGGGTGCGCCTTTTGGCGCTGGCCATCGCGTCGGCCTCTGGCTATGTTGAAACGCTCCGTTGCCTTGCGGCCGGGGGCGGCTTCCGCTGCGCCGGCGCGACGCGGCGGACAGGGAAACGCGCTCCGCCGCTGCGGAGCCAGCGCCATCGAATCAAGTCCGCCAACGAATCGATACGGAAGACACAATGTTGAAAATCGCCAGCGCCGCGTTTCTCGTCCTTACGCTGACCCCCGCTCGCGCCGCCGACGTCAACGATTATCCGACCGAGGCGCGGGCCGATTACGTCTATGTCTGCATGAAGACGAACGGCGAGACGCGCGAGGCTCTCAAGCGCTGCTCATGCTCGATAGACGTGATCGCCTCGCTCTTGCCTTACGAGCGCTATGAAGCGGCCGAAACGGTCGCGAGCATGGATCTGGCCCTTGGCGCGGTAGGCAACATGTTTCGCAACAGCCCGCAAGCGAAGGCGATGTCCGACGATCTGCGCCGCGCCGAGGCGGAGGCGGAAATCCGCTGTTTCTGACGCCGCTGCCGCGTCAGTCCGCCGCCGCGGAATCCTCGGGAGTCCCTTTTGGAAAAGCGTTCTGCGCGCGCAGAAAATTGCTTCGCGCGGCCGAAGAATCGGCTTGGCCTCAGCCGCAACGTCCGCCCGCCCGGGAATGTAATCGGCAGGCCAATAGGAAAAATTCAATGGCGTTGACGTGAATTTTTCCGCCGCGTGAAGGTGCGCCGCCCGCGGCCGGCGTCTCCGCGCTTCATAATCCACAATATAAATCAGTATGTTGAATGAAGGGCGCGGCCGCTGACACCCCCATTCGGGTCATCTGCCGGCGACACGCTTTGGGCGTTGCGATGACTATTGTGTCAACTCGCCGCACAATGTATAGGTGCGCGGTACTTTTCCGGCTTCAGAGCCAGCGGTCGGGGGCCGGGGCTCTATTCGAAGACGGGAGCGGGACGAAAGCAGCAATTGCATAGCCCCGCTGAGGTGGTGACACGCTGCCGGAAAGACATAGAGACCGCGCTGTAGAAGCACCATAAGCTTCGCAGCAGTTATGAAAATAGTCCGGAGGAAATACATGCGCAAACTTCTGCTACTCTCCTGTGTCGCCGCACCCGCGCTCATCGCGAGCGGCGCGGCCTTCGCCAACGACGAACTCGTCACCCTGCAAAAAGACGCAAAACAATGGGTGATGCCGGCCGGCAATTACAACAACCAGCGCTACTCAGCCCTCAATCAAATCACCAACAAGAACGTCAAGGATCTGGTTCCTGCGTGGAGCTTCTCGACCGGCGTTCTGCGCGGCCACGAAGGCGGCCCGCTGGTCATCGGCGACGTGATGTATTTCGCCACGCCGTTCCCGAACATCGTCTACGCTCTTGACCTCAACAATGACGGCAAGATCCTCTGGAAATATGAGCCCAAGCAGGATCCGAGCGTCATTCCGGTGATGTGCTGCGATACGGTCAACCGCGGCGTCGCCTACGGCGACGGCAAGATCTTCCTGCATCAGGCCGATACGACGCTCGTCGCGCTCGACGCGAAGACCGGCGCGCCGCTCTGGCAGGTCAAGGATGGCGATCCCTCTAAGGGCTCGACCGGAACCTCGGCTCCGCTCGTCGTCAAGGACAAGGTGCTGATCGGCGTGTCCGGCGGCGAATTCGGCGTTCGCGGCTGGGTGTCGGCCTACAACACGTCGGACGGCAAGCTCGCCTGGCGCGGCTACTCGGAGGGTCCGGATGCGGACACGTTGATCAGTCCCGAAAAGACCACCGCCCTCGGCAAGCCGGTCGGCGAGAACTCCTCCATCAGCACCTGGGAAGGCGATCAGTGGAAGATCGGCGGCGGGGCGACCTGGGGCTGGATCTCCTACGATCCCGAACTGAACCTCGTTTATTACGGGTCCGGCAACCCCTCGACCTGGAACCCGGTGCAGCGTCCCGGCGACAACAAATGGTCGATGTCGATCTGGGCGCGTAACGGCGATACGGGCGAAGTCAAATGGATCTACCAGATGACGCCGCACGATCAGTGGGACTATGACGGCATCAACGAAATGGTTCTCCAGAACCAGGGTTCGAAGAAGGTGCTCGTGCATTTCGATCGTAACGGCTACGGCTATACGCTCGATCGCGTGACCGGCGAGCTTCTCGTCGCCGAAAAATACGATCCGTCCGTCAACTGGTCGACCAAGATCGATATGGACAAGTCCTCGAAGAACTATGGCCGTCCGGAAGTGGTCGCGAAATACGCGCCCGGCTCCGCCGGCGAGGACGTCAACTACAAGGGCATCTGCCCGGCGGCGCTCGGCTCGAAGGACGAACAGCCTTCGGCTTATTCGCCCATCACGGAGCTGAACTACGTCCCGACCAATCACGTGTGCATGGACTATGAGCCGTTCCGCGTGAGCTACACCGCCGGTCAGCCTTACGTCGGCGCGACCCTGTCCATGTATCCGCCTCCGGGCCAGACCAACATGGGCAACTTCATCGCGTGGGACGCCAAGACCGGCAAGATCGTGTGGTCGGACAAGGAGCAGTTCTCGGCTTGGTCGGGCGCTCTCGCGACCGCCGGCAACGTCGTGTTCTACGGCACGCTCGAAGGCTACCTCAAGGCCGTCGACGCCAAGACCGGCGAAGAACTGTGGAAATACAAGACCCCGTCGGGCATCATCGGCAACGTCAACGCCTATGAGCATGACGGCAAGGAGTATATCGCGGTGCTTTCGGGCGTCGGCGGCTGGGCCGGCATCGGCCTCGCGGCGGGCCTCACCGATCCGACGGCCGGTCTCGGCGCGGTCGGCGGTTATGCCGCCCTGTCGAACTACACGGCTCTCGGCGGCACGCTCACCGTGTTCGCCCTGCATAAATAAGCAGTCCTGTAGTTCTAGCGATATCGGACCTCGGCGCAATCGCGCCGAGGTCTATCGTTGTAGAAACCTGTCTCAAAGGAAATTCACGTGCATCTCAGCTCCCTGGCGCGGGCCTTGTGCGCGGCCACTCTGTTTTCGTGCGCAGGCGCCGCCATGGCCGAAGCTCCCGGCGATCCGACAGCCGTCAAACAGGATGACCTCGGCAAATGGACGGACGCCAAGGGCGATCCGACCTACAAGATCGAGCCCGACGGAAACCTCGACTGGTTCGCCTATTCCGGATTTCGCCGCTACCACTCCGAGTGCCACGTCTGCCACGGCCCGGATGCTGAAGGCTCGTCCTATGCGCCAGCTCTGAAAAACTCGCTGAAGACGATGAGCTATGCGGAATTCGTCGGAACCGTCGTCGGCGGCCGACAGAACGTCACGACGAGCCAGACAAACGTGATGCCGGCGTTCGGCGATAACAAGAATGTCATGTGCTATCTTGATGATATCTATGTATATATTCGCGGGCGCTCGACCGGCGCCATCCCGCGCGGACGCCCCGCCGGTCGCGTCGACAAAACGGACAAGGCGACCGCGTCGGAAAAAGAATGTCTCGGCCTCGACAAATGAAACCGTTCTGGTCGCTTGCGCTCGCCTTCGCCCTTCTCGCGCCTTTCGGGTCGCGATTCGAGGCGCGGGCGCAGGAGCAGGGCGCCGCGGAGGCGGCGATTGAACTGGTCGATCCCGACGTCTTCCGCGTCTGCGCCGACCCGCGTGATCTGCCCTTCTCCAACAAGGAAGGCCAGGGTTTCGAAAACAAGATCGCGGAACTGCTGGCGCAAAAGCTCGGCAGGCCGGTCGCCTACACCTTCTATCCAAACTCGACCGGCTTCGTCCGCAACACGCTGAACGCGCATCGCTGCGACGTCGTGATGGATATGCCGCAGGGCGACGACTTCGTTCAGGTGACGAACCCCTATTACCGCGCCTCCTACGCGCTGGTCACGAAAAAGGGCGGCGACCTCGATGGCGTCGCGACGCTTGAGGATGCGCGGCTGAAGGGCAAGCGCATCGGCATCGTCGCCGGAACGCCGCCGGCGACGAACCTCGCCGTCAACGGATTGCTGACCAACGTCAAATCCTATCCGCTCGTGATCGATACGCGCTTCGACGCGCCGACCGCCGACATGATCAAGGACCTCGAAGACGGCGTCATCGACGTCGGCATCCTCTGGGGGCCGATCGCGGGCAATTTTGCGAAGAACTCCAAGGCCGAATTGCAGGTGACGCCGCTGGTGAACGAAACCACTGGCCCGAAGATGGTCTATCGCATGGGGCTTGGGGTGCGCCATTCCGATCAGGAGTGGAAACGCACGCTGAACAAGCTCGTCGCCGAGAACCAGGACGAGATCGACAAGATCCTCGCCAGCTATGGCGTGCCTCTGCTTGACGACAACGACAAGCCGAAGGCGGCGAACTGACTGCGGGTTCCGTCGGGCGCCGCTCGCGGCGCTCTGAAGCATTCATAAAAACATCTGAATCGGCCGGACCGCCGCCGCGCCGAGTCGGCGTTCAATCCAGGCTGTTCTGGATGCTGCGGGCCAGTGCGAACAACCGTTGCTCGACCTGCGTCGGAGCCTCGCACACGAAGCTGATCGAACGGCGTCCCTCGTCGAAAGAGCGCAGGTCGAGTTCGAGTTTTTTGGACAGTGGATTATCGGCCGACACGCCTTCGGGCGCCGCGGCGTCGGGGCTCTTCTGAAGCTCGGCGTTCTCGGCCCGAATCTTGGCGGCGAGCGCCTTCTGCTTGTGTCCGAAGCGCGTCAATCCGTCGATGATGTCGCTGCGCTCATTGTTGAGCGTTTCGAAAAGTCCGGCGAAGAGGGCGGTGAGCTTCTGCGTCTTGTCGGCCCCGGCCGCCGCGGCGAAGCTTTCAATGGCTTTGTCCGCGGCATCCATCGGCGTCTTGCGCGCCGCGAGCAGCGCGACGAGATCGGCCGTGGCGGCGTCCTTGCGCCAGTCGACGTTTTCGATCGAGGGTCCCGACCAGACCGCCGGCAGCGAAATTTTGTCGACGAGAATCTGGTGGCACGGCCAGTCCTTGCTCTCGTCGTTCGGCTTGGCCTCGTCCGCGGTTGCGCCCGCGCCTGGGAGCGATGCGATCAACGCGATCGCCGCGAGGACTCGCGCAAATTTGTGTGAAGCCGCGTTTACGGCAGCGCGGCTCGTTGCGGCGCGTTTCGGAGTTTGCATCCTGATCGATCCCGTTTGCATCGGCGGAGTATGGCCGCGCGAGGCTTTACATGGCACAAACGGGAAGGCGCGCCAATCCTCGGCTTCGCCCCCGCGATCGATGGTCCGCGAGGCGGCGCGGCAGCGCAACTTGTGCTTTCGCGGCGAATTCTCCATTCTCTGCATATGCCGTTCATCATCACGCTTCCGGATATGGCTGAAGGGGAAGGATCGTCATGGGCCTTATGGAATTGATTCTAACCGTTTGCGCGCTCGCCCAGCCGGCCTCCTGCGAAGAGACGACCCTCGCCTTCGTCGATCAGGGCGAGAGCCTGATGCAATGCGCGATGTCGGCGCCGCCGACGATCGCCGAATGGGTCAATCACCATCCGACGCACTTCGTCGCCAGATGGCGCTGCGGCTATCCCGACAAGGAAAGCCACGATCTCTGAGGCGACGGAGCAGTGGGGCGGCGGAATAGTGGGGAAAGCGGAGAAGTGAGCGCGGGCGAAGCATTGAAGGGGGAGGCGGGCGTCGCGTCCATGCCTGAGAAGCGCGACCGGTTTCTCGGCCGCATAGGCCCGGGTTCGCTGATCATGGGGATCGTCAACGCGACCCCCGATTCGTTTTCCGACGGCGGTCGGTTTCAGACCTCGGCC
This sequence comes from Methylocella sp., assembly GCA_036834765.1. GTDB lineage: Bacteria > Pseudomonadota > Alphaproteobacteria > Rhizobiales > Beijerinckiaceae > Methylocapsa. The sequence goes on along the minus strand of DAITNE010000004.1, from coordinate 621 downwards.
GCCGCCGTGGCGCAGGCGCGAAGGCTCGCGGCGGAGGGCGCCGACATCATCGACGTCGGCGCCGAATCGACAAGGCCGGGTCACCAGCCGGTTCCAGCCGACGTCGAACAGGCGCGCCTTGCGCCGCTTCTCGCCGATGTCGTCGAGAGCGTCACGCAGCCGGTCTCGATCGATACGTCGAAGGCGTCCGTAGCGCGCTTTGCGGCGGCGCAGGGCGTCGCCTTCATCAACGATGTCTGGGGCCTGCAGCGCGATCCGGCGATGGCCGATGTCGTCGCGGAGACCGAGACCGGCGTCGTCATCATGCATAATCGCGAGGCGGCCGACCCCGCTTGCGACATCATCAGCGACATGCGCCGGTTCTTCGACCACTCGCTGAAGCTGGCGCAGGCGGCCGGGATTCCGGCGGGGCGCATCATCCTCGATCCCGGCATCGGCTTCGCCAAGTCGGGGCGGCAGAATCTGCAGGCGCTCAATGGCCTCGGCGCCTTCAAGGATTATGGCCTGCCGATCCTCGTCGGCCTGTCGCGGAAATCGCTGCTTGGCGCCGTTGTGGGGGATGAGCCAATCGGCGAAATGAAAATCGAGCCGCGCCTTGTCGCGACTCTCGCGGCCAACCTC
>DAITNE010000003.1:0-20677 GCA_036834765.1 Methylocella sp. | reverse complement strand
GTTGATCTAGCCGCGCGGCCCGACGAGGGCGAACATGGCGCCCTGCGGATCGAGGCCCTGCAGGATGAAGTCGCCGCCCGGCACTTCATGCGGACCGTTGAGGATTTGTCCGCCGGCCGCCTCGACGGCTTTCGCCGCTGCGTCAATTCCCGCGACGTTGAAATAATAGAGCCAGAACGGAACTGGCATGGCCTCAAGCTTGGTCATCATGCCGCCGATGGCTTCGTCGCCGCCCGCCTTGAAAAGCTGGTAGACGCCCATCGGGCCCATATCCATCGCATCGCCCTTCGTCCAGCAGAAGCGATCGGCGTAAAAGGCGAAAGCGGCCTCGCGATCGATGGCGTGCAGTTCCCGCCAGCCGATATGGCCCGGAGCGCCGCGCGGAACGGGCGCCGGCTCAGCGTCGGAGGCGGCTTTAAAGAGCGTCAGCGCTGCGCCCTGCGGATCGCCGACGACGGCGAAGCGGCCGACGCCGGGAATGTCGGTCGGCGCCTTGTGGATGACGCCGCCCGCTTTCGTAAACGCTTCCGCTTCGGCGTCGACGTCCTCGACCCCGACATAGCCGATCCAGCCCGGCCGTGCGCCCATTTTGAGGGCCGCCTCGGGCAGCGCCATCAGCCCCCCGATGGGGATCGCGTCCGCATGGAGGATCGTATAGGCCATGCCCGGCACGCCTGAGTCCTGCGCGCTCCAGCCGATCACATTGTGGTAGAAGCTCTCCGCCGCCGCCGGAGCGGTCGTCAGCAGTTCGTACCAGACGAATTTGCGAGGGGACTTCGACATCGTGGTTTCTCCGATCGATGGACCTTGGACATAGGGTGCCCGAACCCAACGCATTTCAAGCGAACCAGATCCATTTGACGGCTCTGCGACAAGGCGGCCGGGGGTGCCCGCGGCTTGATCGGAGCATGGGCTATGCTACGAGAGGGCGCAGGGCGCCGATCGGGTGCTTGCCTGGAGAAAACGAACGCCATGACGAAGGAATGGGCTCTTTTCCAGCACCTTCGCGACCCTGCTCGCGATCATCAATCCGTTCGAGGCGTTGCCGGTCTTCCTGCTTTTGCTCGAAGGCAAGGACCTCGCCGAGCATCGCAAGGTCGCCGCGCGCTCCAGCCTCTACGCCACCTTGCTGCTGCTTTTCTTCTTGTTCTTCGGCTCGCTCATCCTGCGGCTTTTCGGCGTGCCTTTGAGCATGGTGCGCATCGTCGGCGGCATCATACTCACCAAAATAGGCTTCGAACTATTCTCCGCCTCCCGGGGGCGCGGCTCAATGGTTCCGGCGGGCGGCGCGGACGAAAACGCCAATATAGCCTTCGTGCCGCTGGCCTTGCCGATCATGTGCGGTCCTGGCGCCATCGCCACCGTTCTCGGCATGACGACGCAGGTCGAAACCTGGCAGTTCGGCGCCTTCGCCCCGATCGTCGCCGCGGTTCTCGCCGCTATGTTGGTCACGTATCTCTGTCTCGCCTACGCAGGCAAGCTGGTCGATCGCCTTGGCCCTATGGGCATTGACGCGATTACCCGCATCGTCGGTTTCTTCGTCTCGGCCATGGGCGTCGGGCTTGTGTTCAACGGAGTCATCGAAGGCTTGCAGGATCACGGGCTGACGGCGCTGCATTGAGGCGGCGTGAGTGCAAGTCCGGGGCGCGCCGCCAATTCGAAGAGGCTATCGGGCAAGTTCGATTGATCCTTCTCCAAAGGCCATTGATTCATGCGTTTGCTGCAGCCCCTGTCCGAAGCGTCGCCGTCGACATTTCGCAGCGTTCGCTTCGTGCTGACCGACATGGATGAGACCCTGACCTATCAGGGCCGCCTGGCGGCGCGAACCTATGACGCGCTCGAGCGATTGCAGGCAGCCGGCGTGCAGGTGATTGCCGTCACCGCGGCGCCGGCCGGCTGGTGCGATCAGATGGCGCGGATGTGGCCCGTCGATGGCGTGATCGGCGAGAACGGCGGCCTGTTTTTCCGCCGCGAGGCCGATGGCCACGGGGTCGAGCGCATGTTCTGGCATCCTGACGAAAATCGCCCTTTGGCCGCAGATCGTCTCGCGGCCATCGCCAATCACGTTCAAAAGACGGTTCCGGACGCCGTCTACGCCGAGGACCAGCCGTTCCGTCTGACCAGCGTGGCCTTTGTTCAGCCCGACGATCCGAAGACGCGCGCCGCGATCATAACCGCCCTGCGCGACGCGGGCGCCGACGCGACGATCAACAACCTTTGGTTGCTCGGCTGGACCGGCGGCTACGACAAGCTGGCCATGACGCGGCGGGTGATGATGGAAGCTTACGCAATCGACGTGGAGATCGATCTCGACGCTGTGCTGTATGTCGGCGACTCCGCCAATGACGCCCCGATGTTCGGTTTCTTTCGGCACACAGTCGGGGTCAGCACGGTCACTCGCTATTTGTCGTCGATTCCGCTCGCGCCGCGATGGATCGCCGCCGGTCCCGGCGGGGCTGGCTTCGTAGAGGCCGCCGACGCCGTAATCGCGTCCCGCAAGGCCTAGCAGGCTCTTGCGAAACGGGTCGGTCGGGCCCGAGCCGGACGGCACGGCTTGATCCCGATGGAATATCGTGAAACCATCGTTGCTTCCGATAGATCGTCCGCGCCTTGTCCCGCGTTAAGCGCCGGGCCGACGGCGCAGACGTCTGCCCTTAACGGACAAAGGGCGCACAATGGATTTTCCCGTCACCCTCGTCGATCTCGCGCCCGCGCTCGCCGTCATGCTTGGCGCGAACGTCGGCACGACGATCATCGTCCAGCTTTTCTCCTTCGACGTCGCGGCGTTCTCGCCGGCATTGATCCTGATCGGCGTCCTTATGTTTCGCCGCGACTCCAGTCCGCGCACGCATGATCTCAGCCGCGTCTTCATCGGCTTCGGCCTCATGCTTCTCGCCCTGCATCAATTGCTTGAACTGACGACGCCTTATGAGGATGCGCCGAGCCTGCGCCTACTGCTCGGAGCCGTATCGACGGTTCCGCTTCTCGCCGTCTTTCTGGCCGCCGGCGTCACCTTCGCGGTCCATTCAAGCGTCGCCGTCGTCCTGCTCGTCATGTCGCTGGCGAGCAGAGGCGTGGTCCCGCCGCACGCCGCCTTCGCGCTCATTCTCGGCGCCAATCTCGGAACGGCGATCAATCCGGTCCTTGAGGGGCCGTCGGGAGGCGACCCCGCCGCCAAACGGCTGCCGGTCGGAAACCTTTTGAACCGCGCGATCGGCGTCATCGTCGCCCTCGCCCTGCTTGATCCGGTCAGCCGCCTCATGGTGACGATCGGACCGGACAACGCGCGCTCCGCAGCCGATTTCCACACGCTGTTCAACCTGGCGACGGCGGCCGTCTTCTTCCCGCTGCTGAAGCCTTACGCCGCGCTTCTGCGATGGCTGTTTCCGCAGCGGATCGATCCGGCCGATCCCTCGCGCCCGCTCTATCTCGACAGGGCCGCGCGGGAAACGCCGATCGTCGCCCTCGGCGCGGCGGCGCGCGAGGCGCTGCGCCTCGTCGACGCATTGGAAATCATGCTGGTTGGAGCGCATGACGCGCTGTTGCAGGGCGACCGCAAGCAGATCGCCGGGATGAAGCGCCTCGACGACATCCTTGACCACCTGACCACGGCGATCAAGACCTACCTCACCGCGCTCGATCCGGATGAACTCAGCCAGTCGGATCATCGCAGGCTCGGCGAAATCCTCGCCTTTGCGACCAATATGGAGCAGGCGGGCGATGTCGTGGACAGAAGCCTGCTGCCGCACGGGTCGAAACGGCTGAAGCGCGGCCTTTCGCTGCCCAAGGACAGCGAGGCGGAGCTCAAAGCCCTGATGGAGCGGCTGATTTCCAATCTGCGCGCCGCCGCCTCCCTCTTGATGACCGAAGATCCGCGCGCGGCGCGGCTCCTCGCCGAGGAAAAGGCCGCCTTCCGCAATGCCGAAACCGCCGCGACGCGCACGCATTTCGACCGGATGCGCGAAGGCCGCACCGATGCGGTCGAGACCAGCGCCCTCTACCTCGACCTTCTGCGTGACATGAAGCTGATCAACGGCCATATCGTCGCCGCAGCTTCCTATCCGGTGCTGGAGCGAAGCGGCGACCTTCTGCCGAGCCACATCGCGACGAGCGCGGATTAGGCGCGGTTCCGATGACCTAGGCCTGCGAGCGAATAGGACCGCCTCTCGGCGCATGAACTTTCAAGGATCACCCCCGCATGAGCCCGGAACCGCAGATCGACGTCGCCGCCGATGCAGACGATCTCGCTCAGCGCGCCGCCGCCTTCATAGCGGCCCGTATCGCCGCCGCGCCGCAAAGGCTGGCTCTCAATCTCTCCGGCGGCTCGACGCCGCGGCAAGTCTATCAATTGCTGGGCGCAGAGCCCTATCGGACCGGGATCGACTGGCGGAAGGTCGCGTTGTTCTGGGGCGATGAACGTTTCGTTCCGTTCGACCACAAGGACAGCAATTTCCGCATGACGTCCGAAGCTCTGCTTGACAGCCTGCCCGTCCCGCCCGGCGAGGTGCATCGCATTCCAACCGACGCCGGCTCGCCCCAAAGGGCTGCGGCGCTGTATCAGGCCAGCCTGCAGGATTTCTATGGCGCGCGGACGCTTGATCCGGCGCGGCCCCTTTTCGATGTGACGCTCCTTGGACTTGGCGCGGACGGACACACCGCGTCGCTATTTCCGAATACGCCGGCGCTGGAGGAACGCCGAGCGTGGGCGACGGCGGTGATAGGCGCCAGCCCCGAGCCACGCATTTCGCTGACCTATCCGGCGCTCGAATCCAGCGTCGACATCCTGTTCCTCGTGTCAGGAGCGGCGAAGAAGGAGATTTTGGCCCGCGTGCTCGCCAATGATCGCGCGCTCCCCGCGTCCCGCATCGCAGCACGCGGCGCCATCCGCATCTTCGCCGACCGCGCAGCCCTGACGGACTGAGCCATCCCGGGCCGGGGTCCGGAGCAGGCCGCCGCCGCCGCCAAAATGCGGCGTCAGCTTCCAGAATGGATCATTTCCGAACCGGCGGCGGCCCAATGTGCGCAATCAAACATCAAACACGCCACCTTAAGGTCATGCATGAGCATCGGTCGCTGCGACGTCAATCGCGTGCGGCCTCGCGGCCGGCGTCTTGATGACGGGTTTGTTCCGGCAGGATCACGCACTCCAATGACGAGCCAGGGGGACTTCGCCATCTTGGCCGCGCGTAACAATCAAAGCATTGAATTTATGAGACAATCAGCGCGAGCCATGCTGTCCGCGAGTGTTTTCCTCCTCGTCGCCAGCACGGCGGCGCGGACCTCCGAGTGCGACCAGCCGCCGCCCGTGATTCTCAGGAGGTCTGCACACCCGCAACCGAGGACGCCGCGTCCGGCTGAAGCGAGGCGGGCGGCGCTGGAGCCGCTCCGCGCGCCGTTCCGAGAGACGCAACTTGGTTCAGCCCAGCTCCATTCGACATGCGTTTCCCTCGCTTGTCCCGGCGCCATCATCATCGGAGTTGGATTCTAGAGCTGCGCAGATAGTTGAATCCGGCTTCGCAGGTGCAAACAATTTAACGCGGTGCAGCATATAAATTCCAATTTTGTCACGTGATCTTGAAGAAATTTTCGAAACCTTTGCCGCTGCCAGACATTACATATGAGGTTCTGCAAATCCTGAAGAGAGCAAGGCAATGAGCGCAGTTGAGACCACCAAGAAATCGGCGACTTCGACCCGGGGCTTCGCTTCTATGGATCCCGAGAAACAGCGCGCCATCGCTCGCAAGGGCGGCGAAAGCGTGCCGCATGAGAAGCGCAGCTTTTCGCAAAATCCGGGTCTTGCCGCTGAAGCCGGCCGCAAGGGCGGCCAAAGCGTCAACCCAAATAAACGCAGCTTCTCGCGCAATCATGCGCTGGCCTCCGAAGCCGGCCGCAAGGGCGGCCATGCGTCGCATGGCGGACCGAAGAAAGCGATCGCCGACTGAGGCGGACGTCGCGGAGCATTATCAAGGGCCCCGCTCACAAGCGATGTTTCTGGCGAACGCGGCAGCGGACAGTTCGTTGCCGCGTTTTTTGCGATTCTCCAGGAAGCCCGCCAAGGTAGAAGCTGCGGACTTTCTCGGGCCGGTTGAAAGATGTATGCCGGTCGAAAGACCTGGGCCACGAGAGCTTTGGGAAATTAGAAAGCTTGGCCGCTTTGAACCGGGCAATTTATGTTGCGGGGCGAGACCCCGTTCGGTGGCTCGGCCGCAGGCCCGATGAGCCGCGCGCGATTCGAGGCCGGCGCAATCGATGAATGCGATCGATGAACTGTTCGAGGCGGCGTCAGCCGCGCGCCGTAATGCTTACGCGCCCTATTCGCGATTTGCCGTCGGCGCGGCGATCAGGTCGGCCTCGGGCGCCATCTATAGCGGCGCAAATGTCGAGAACGCCTCGTATCCGGTCGGAGCCTGCGCGGAGGCGGGCGCCATCGCGGCGATGGTCGTCGCGGGCGAAAGAGACATCGCTGAAATTCTGATTGTCGGGGACGGCGATGCGCTGGCGACGCCATGCGGCGCGTGCCGCCAGCGCATTATCGAATTCGCCGGAAAAGACGCCAAGGTGCTCGTGGCCGGGCCCGATGGGGTCCGCGCCAGTTTTTCTGTCGGCGCCCTTCTTCCCGAGGCGTTTGGTCCGAGCATTCGGGCATCGATCGATCGACAATGAAAAGCCCCGGCTTCCGCCAGGGCTCTATGTCGAAGGGCGTCGTGCGTCAGGCTGCGCGCAAATTGCCGGCGGAAGATTTGCCGGTCCGTTTGTCTGCGATCACTTCATAGTTGATCTTCTGGCCTTCCTGCAGGTGCCGCAGCCCTGATTGTTCCACAGCGCTGATGTGGACGAACACGTCCTTGCCGCCATCGTCTGGCTGTATGAAGCCGTATCCTTTGTCCGGATTAAACCACTTCACAGTTCCCGTAGTCATATAGTGCATCCTTAGAATCGTAAGTAAGCGAGCGCCAATCGATGGCACCGGTGTCGCATCGGTGTTTTAAGAAGGAGGTCGTTAGCGGACGCAATATTGCGAGGCCACGTCGTCGGTTAAAAACACGACACGCATGACCATACGGCGATGCCGGCCCGAAGACAAGGGGCGCCTGCGTCATTTTGACAAATGGCGCGAATATGAAATGCAGTTCCCTCCCGATCCCGCCGCGCCGGACCGTAGCCGGCGACGCGCATCTTCCGCCGCGGGCGGCGGCGTAAAAATATTGTAATGTGAAAGACATAGTGTTTCTCTGTGGTCAGCGGAGCCTTGCGAAGGCGCGAAGAGCGCCCCCGGAGCCGGACCGATGGCGCTATTTGATGAGTTGATCGCCGACGTTGGCTCCCGCTTCAGTCTGGGGCCGAAGGCGGAAGCTTTGCTTCAGGAACTGGTTGGCCTGATCAAGGACCACCCCGACGGCGTTGGTGGATTCCTCAATCAATTCAAGAGCGCCGGCTTTGGCGATCAGGTCGCCTCCTGGCTGGGCGATAGCAAGGGCGCAGCGCTTTCAGGGCCGCAGGTGGAAAAGGCCCTCGGCCGCGGCGTCATCGCTGCTATCGCCAGCAAGCTGGCGCTGGGACCGGGGACTGTCGGCGACGCCATCGGCTATGCGATGCCCAAACTGGTGGGCCAGCTGACGCCCGGCGGGATTGTTCCCAAACTGCTTCCCGCCTCGATCGCGGATCTCCCCAGCGTTGAGCCGCCGCGTTTGCCCAGACATTTGGCGAGGCCGGTCGAGGTACACGCCGCTCGCGATCCTGGAGCCGGAAATTCGGCTGGTCCCTGGGCCGCCCCTTTCTTGCTCCTTGTGGCGGTGGCTTTGCTGACCTATTACTTTCCGAGCCTGTACAAGGAATACTATCCCCGTCTGTATCAGCAGCTGTTTCCCGCGGCCGAGGCGCCGAGCGCTCCCGAGACTGCGCCTCAGCCGCCGCCCGCGGCAGAATCGGCACCAGCGCCACCGCCGGCTCCTTCAACACCGGCGGCACCGGAGCCAGCGCCAGCAGCTCCCGTTCCTGCGCCCGCGCCCGCCATCCAGGCGCCAGCCCCCGCCGTCCCCGCCGCGCCTGCGGCCGCGCCGGCGCAGCTCAGGCTGGACAGGGCGGATGGCGTCGTAACTTACGCCGGAAGCGTCGACAGCGCGGCGAGCCGCGACCAGGTCATCGCGTCGCTCAAGGCGCAATTCGGCGCGGATCACATCAAGGGCGACGTTTCGGTCGATCCGAATGTTGCGTCGCCGAGCTGGCTCGCCAACCTCAAGCAGGCTCTCACGCTCTTCAAATCACCGAGCTGGCATGCCGCCTTCGACGGCTCCTCGCTCGACGTCGGCGCGTCGAACGGCGGCGACAAGATCGTCGCGGGGCTGAAATCCCTCTACGGCTCCGCCCTGACGATCAGCGGCGCGGCCAGGGCGGCGGGGGACGAACAGACCGCGACCGCCCTGGCCGGGCTGAAACCGGGGTTCACGGGCGCGGATCTCGTCGCGATCCTGAATAAATACGTCATCAATTTCGATACCGGCAGCGCGACGATTTCCGACGCCAGCAAATCCATCCTTCGCGAGGCAGCGGCGCTAATCAAACAATTGCCGCCCGACACGAAGGTGCATATCGACGGATACGCCGACGCCACCGGCGATCCGGCCGCCAATATCGTCTTGTCGCGCCATCGCGCCGAGGCCGTGCGTGGTCTGCTCATTGACGCCGGCGTCGCGCCCGCCGAGCTGAGGGCGAAGGGCCATGGCGCCGCCCATTCGGCGGCGGGCGACAATCGCAGCGACCGCCGCATCGAGTTTTCGGTGAAGTGAGCTTTTGGCGGCGCTTCAGGCGTCGCCGAGCGGGTGCAGGTCGCGCACCATCGCTTTCATGCGCTCGTCGAGCACATGCGTATAGATTTGCGTCGTTGCGATGTCGGCGTGGCCAAGGAGTTCCTGCACGACGCGAAGATCCGCGCCGTTTTGGAGGAGATGGCTGGCGAAGGCATGGCGTAGCACATGCGGGCTGATGCGTGCGGCGGCAATGCCCGCCGCCGCGCCGCAGGTCTTAAGGTCGCGGGCAAAAGCCTGCCGGGTCAGATGTCCGCTCTCGCCGTCGGAGGGAAACAGCCAAGGGCTGGCCGCGGTGCCGGGCTGGTCCTTTTCGAGTCGCGTGCGATAGGCCGCGATGGCGGCGCGCGCCGTTGGGGAGATTGGCGCCAGCCTGTCTCGACCGCCCTTGCCCCGGATCGGAATAAGCGGCTCGCTCCCCCGCGTTATCCCCTTCGGCAGCGCGACGAGTTCGGAAACGCGCAGACCCGTCGCGTAGAGGAGTTCGATGAGCCCGGCGGTGCGCAGGGCGCGCAGGCGCTCGCCGGGTGCGCGCGCGGTATCGTCAAGCCCCTCCCGCGATACGGTGAGAAGATGATCGACCTCGGCGATCGAGAGCGTTTTCGGCAGGCCCCGGCCGCGCCGCGGCCCCTCGATGATGGCGGCCGGATTTTCCGCGCGGAGCCCCTCGGCGAGGAGGAAGCGGTGGAACTGGCGGATAGACGAGAGCTTGCGGGCTCCTGAGGCCGCCTTGAGGCCGCGCTTTTCGAGCGTTTTGAGATAGGCGCGGATGTCTTCGCTCGACGCGTCGAGCGGCGTCTTGCCGGCGCTGGAGAGTCGCGTGGCGTAGTCGGCAAGGTCGCGGGCGTAGGCGTCGATGGTGTTTTTCGCGCCGCCGCGCTCGGCCGCGATCATTTCGAGGAAGCTCTCAATCAAACGGGACGATGCGGGCTTGAGCGCCATGCGATGTGCTATTTGTTCAGCCGCATCGGCGGAATCGTCTGGATCATCTCGCGCGGTTCGGGCTGGACGAAGGTGACAAGCGCAACCATGGCGCCGAAAACGGCGCCGGCCAGAATGGCGATGACGAGAAGAAAACGAATCAGGCTGGGCAATGCGGTCCTCGCAGGCGCCTTTATGGGCAGAGGGCCGCTTCCGACGCAAGCTCGGGAACGCTGGGGGCGCAGTCCTGTCCCCCGCGCAGAATGGCGCCGGCGAGCGCCTTGCCCTCGTCGCGCTCGATCGCGACGTCAAGCAGCAGGCCGGGCGGCGCGTCATCGGTCCTGACGCAGGTGAAGTCTGCGGCGCGGCCAAGGCCGCCGCGCTCGGTGAGCACGCGCAGCACCCGGCCGATCTGACGCGCGTGATGCCGGCCTAGCGCCGCCTCGCCCGCCTCGCGCAGGCGCCGCGCCCGCGCCTTGACGATTTCGCCCGCGACAGGCGGCATTTTCGCGGCCGGCGTTCCTGGCCGGGCGGAAAACGGAAAGACGTGCAGATAGGTCAGCCCGCAATCCTCGACGAGTCGAAGCGTATTGTCGAACATCGCGTCGGTTTCGGTCGGGAAGCCCGCGATGAGATCGGCGCCGAAGACCATATCCGGTCGCAGCCGCCGCAACCGCGCGCAGAAATCCACTGCCTCTTCCCGCGTGTGCCGGCGCTTCATCCGCTTTAGAATCATGTCGTCGCCGGCCTGAAGCGATAAATGGAGATGCGGCGCGAGACGCGGCTCCGTCGCGAAGGCGTCGATGAGATCGGCGCCGGCCTCGATGCAGTCGATCGAGGAGAGCCGTAGCCGTTCGAGGCCGGGAGCGGCGCGAAGGATCGCCTTGACGAGGCCGCCCAATCTGGTTTCTTCGTCGGGATCCGCGCCATAGGAAGTAAGATCGACGCCGGTCAGCACGATCTCGCGAAAGCCTTTGTCGGTCAGGCGCCGGACTGCGGCGAGGATCGCCTCCGGCTTTGAGGAGCGCGACGGCCCGCGCCCATAGGGAATGATGCAGAAGGTGCAGCGATGGTCGCAGCCGGTCTGCACGGCGAGAAACGCGCGGGTATGGTCCTCGACGCCTTCCTGCGGAGCCAGCGGCGACGTAACCATTGCGCGGCCAAAATCGCCCTTCGCTGAAGGGTTGGCCCAAGGTTTGGCCCATGTTTCGGGATCGGTCTTGCGGGCGTTGCCGACGACCCGCGCGACCTCGGGCATCTCGGCGAACCGCAGGGGATCGATTTCGGCCGCGCAGCCGGTGACGACGATCTCGGCGCCGGGATTCTCCCGCGCGAGGCGGCGGATCGCCTGGCGCGCCTGTCGCGTCGCCTCCGCCGTCACCGCGCATGTATTGACGATGACGAGGTTTTCGCGGCCTGCGTTCCTGGCGGCCGCGCGCATGACCTCGGATTCGACGAGGTTCAGCCGACAGCCGAAGGTCACGAGCTGTATGGCCGGGGCGGGACTGGAGCGCGTCACGCGGCGATATCCGCGAAAAGGGCGGGATCGAGGCGCGTCTCGAATTCGAACGCGACGGGGCCGGTCATCACCACCATGCCGTCGCTCTCGCGCCACAAAATATCGAGATCGCCGCCCGGCAGAGAAACCCGCGCGCTCCGGCCTGTGAGCCCGCGGCGCGAGGCGGCGACGAGGGCGGCGCAGGCGGCGGAGCCGCAGGCCAGCGTGAGGCCGACGCCGCGCTCCCAGACCTTGAGGACGATCTGCGCGCGCGAAACGATCCGCGCCAGCGAAATATTGGCGCGATCGGGAAAGATCGGGTCATGCTCCAGCGCGGGGCCAATCGCGGCGAGATCATAGGCGCCGATGTCTTCCACAAAGAAAATCGCGTGCGGATTGCCCATATTGACGACGGCGGGATGTCGCAGGATTGGCGCACCGGGGGGATCGAAAGAAAGATCGATCGCGCCCGTGTCGGCCACGGCCCGCGCCAGCGGGATTTCGCTCCAGACGAGGCGCGGCGCGCCCATCTCGACCGAAAAGCTCCATTCGCCGGTGCGCCGGCAGGCGAGAAGGCCCGCGGCCGTCTCGATGACGATTTCGTCCCGTGGGTCGTCGCGGAGCAGCGTCCAGGCGACGCAGCGGGTTCCGTTGCCGCAGGCGCCGGCTTCTGAACCGTCGGCGTTGAAAATCCGTACGAACGCCTCGGTCCCCGGCGTCCGCGGCTCGTGCAGCGCCATCAGCTGGTCGAACGCCAGATTTTTCGTCCGCGCGATCGCGTGCGCCTCGGCGGCGCTGACGGAAAGGCCGGCGCCGCGCAGATCGAGGACGAGGATCTCGTTGCCGAGACCGTTCATCTTGGCGACCAGCCTGTTGGCGAGGGGACTCATGGGCGGCGTCATTTTTCCGTGGGTTCGCCTTCATATAAGAAATTTAGTCCGCAACGACCATTGTTTTGTCGTCCTCGGCGTTCTTAATCGATCCGGCGCGCTTGGCGTCGTCCTCTCCACTGTTTAAGACGGGCGGCGGGGCTGGCGAGGCGCGAATTGGAGCGGCAAATGAGATTTGACAACATCAGGCGATCGACCGCGTTGAGCGTGGCCCTCGGCTTCGTTTTGTGCCTTTTCGCCAGCCTGCCGATGGCCGCATTCGCAGAAGACGCCGGACCAGCCGCGCCCTCGGCGGAGACGGTCCCGGCACCGCCCGCGTCCGATCAGGCCGCACCCGCGCCCGACCAAGGCGCGCCGGCGCCCGAAGCCACCGTGCCGGAGCCAGATCATGACAAGGCGGCCCCCGGCATTCCGAGCGACGCCAGCGCCGAGACGGTCGATGTGCCGGCCCGGTCGGTCGCGCTTGTCGCCGGCGACGCGCAATGGGCCGATGGGTTCAAGGCCATCGTCGCCGCGATCGAAAAGGTGCAGGACGCGGTCAAAACCGCCGGGCTTAAGCAGGCGGGTCCGCCTTTCGCGGTTTTCCTGTCGACGGACGAGACCAGTTTTCACTATGAGGCGATGGTCCCCCTCGCCGAAAAACCGGAGGGCAAAAGCGATCTCTCCGACACCGTCAAGATCGGCGATTCTCCCTCCGGCAAGGCGATCAAGTTCCTGCACCGCGGGGCGTATGACGACATCGACTCGACCTACGACCTCATAACCGCCTATCTCGACGAAAAAGGCTTGGAGGCCAAGAACCTCTTCATCGAGGAATATCTCTCCGACACCAAGGAAAGCGACGACGCCACTCTTCAGGCCGATATCTACGTTTTTTTGAAGTGAGATTTGGGACCGGACGTTTGGGAATACGGCCCTTGGGGGTTAAAGGCGATTGACATAATGGGCAAAGAACCCCGCGTTAATCGCCAACATGCCATCCATGTTGCAAATTGGGCACATTGGCGCGCAATCCGACCCCCTTCCAGTTTGAATGCATGGCGTCGCTGGCGCAAATGGCGATAATTGCAAAGCATTGGTTGGGCGTATGATCAAGCCGCAAGACCGATGCCTGTTCAACTCAGGTGAGAGAAAAGGCGCCCTCTTTGAAACGCCCCGTCCGTCACCTCGCGCGCGCGCTTTGCGGAACCGCGCGGCCGCTGGCCGCGGCCTTGGCGCTCGCCTGCGCCGCGGCGTCGGCTTCCGCCGCCGATCTCGCCCCGCCGCCGCCGGCGTTCACCTGGAGCGGGCTCTACGTCGGCTTCAATGCCGGTTACGCCTGGCCGGCCAACCTCGCCTTCAGCACCTCGGCCGTCAATGCGTTCGATTCGTCCGCAATACCCGCCCTGGCCGCGCCGGCGCTCATTCCACACCTCTGGGGCGCCGCGTCGGCGCTCGGCGCCACCGGCTCGATCGGCACGCATCTCAATGGTTTCTTTTCGGGCGGGCAGCTCGGCTACAACTGGCAGTTCTCCGACCGCTGGGTCGCGGGCCTCGAGGCCGACATTGACGCCGGCGGCATTCGCGGCGGCGGCGGCTTCACCAATCTGACGCCGGCGGCGATTTTTCCGCCCTTCGTCGCCGCGACCAGCGTCAGCGTCAACCGCACCCTCGAATATCTCGGCACGGTGCGCGGGCGCCTCGGCTACGCCATCACCCCGACGATGCTGCTCTATGCGACGGGCGGTCTCGCCTATGGCGGGATCTCCACCTCGACCACGGTCAGGCAGTCGCTCACCCCTTCCGAGCTTGTGACCGCGGCCACGCAGCCCGATTTCTTCGACAATCGCCTGGGCTGGACGGTCGGCGGCGGCGTGGAAACGGCGCTGACCGGCGAGATCTCGGCCAAACTTGAAGCCCTCTATTATAATCTCGGCAGCGCGAACACCGCTGGCGCCCCGCTGGTCCACAACGCGGTCTTTGGCGCCGCCGAGGTCGGCGACGTCATCTCCACTTCGACGCGGTTCCAGGGCTTCGTCTTCCGCGGCGGCCTCAACTACCGCTTCGACGGAAGCGCGCCCACCGCGGCCGGCTCCGCGCCGCCGCTGTTCGCCGCGCCGCAATTCGCCGCCGCCGAAAAGCCCGCCTTCGGCGACTGGCATGTGACGATCATGCCCTATGTCTGGGCGCTCGACATCAATGGCTCGACCACTGCGCGTGGCGAGGAGATCGGCACAAATCTCAGCTTCGTCGATCTTCTCACCAAATCCAGCTCGCCGCCGCTCGAAGCCGCCGCCCACGTCGAGGCGCGCAATGGCCCCTTCTCCGTCTATGCCGACTACCTTTGGGCGCAGCTCAGGGCGTCGGGTTCGATCCTCGCCCAGCGCACGCCGGTGACCGACCTCGTCCTCGCCGCCGACGGGACCGGGCATATGACATTCACCGTCAAATCCATCCTCGAAGGCGGCGGCGCCTATGAGCTTGCCCGCTGGAACACGGGCGGGGGATCCGTCACCGCCATCGACGCCATCGCCGGCCTGCGCTACTGGAACGTCACCGCCAATGTCGGTCTCGACATTGTCGGAGCGGCGAACATCCCCTCGCTCGGGTTGACCCAGGTCGGCCATCTCGGCGTCGCCAATTCCCGCGACATGACCTGGGTCGATCCGCTGGTCGGCGTTCGCGTCCGCCAGCAGCTGGCCTCGGGCGATGAATTGCAGCTCAAGGGCGACATCGGCGGCTTCGGCGTCGGCAGCAAGATCAGCTGGCAGGCGGTCGGCGGCTATGTGCATAATTTCCAGCTTTACGGCCTCAACTGGGCCGGCATGATCGGATACCGCGCGCTCGAAGTCGATTATTCGCAGGGCGGCGGCGTCAGCCACAGCGGCCTCAACGTCGTCCTGCACGGCCCGATCGTCGGCGTCGGCCTGCGGTTCTAAAGGTCCGCTTTCGCCCTCCTCGACGTCGCCTGTCGTGTCGGCGCCGGGTGACGGATCTGGCCGCCGATCTATCGCGCGGCCGCCGGAAGATTTCGCCCATTCATCTGGCGGATGAATGGCGTTATAAGCGGATGCGCTTGGCTGCGGATGATTTGGGTCGTCGCGCGCCATCTGATCCAGCGAAAGACCGTTTTCCCCGCGTTGGCGTTCGCGTTCGGCGGCAGCTGGCGTCGGGCGATGAATTCCAGCTCAAGGGAGACATCGGCGGCTTCGGCGTCGGCAGCAAGATCAGCTGGCAGGCGCTTTGCGGCTACGTGCACAATTTCGAACTCAACGGGCTGAACTGCTCGGGCATGATCGGGTACGGGGCGCTCGAGGTCGATTATTCGCACGGCGGCGGCGTGAACCAGAGCGGCCTCAACGGCGTCCGAACGTCTTGCGCGGATCGCGTATAGCCTATTAGAAAGCCTTATGCGGCTCGCGTAAGCGACGGCGCAGCATCCTTTGGAACTGTTGCCGATTTAGCACGACCCATATGACCCCCCGTCGAGCCTGGGAGCCGGACGACCGCCCGCCCTCCGCTAGTGCTCGATCACGCCAGCGGGCCAGAGGAGCCATATCCTCCTCTGCCTGACCTTAAGTCGCAAAACAGACCGCATAACGTTTAGCGCACGCGACCCGGCTTCTGCCTTCAGCGGCGCAATATAAAAATGAAATGGGAGGGACACGGATGGAATTGAAACCGCATCTCGGCGGATGTCTCGCGCTCGGCCTGTTCATCGGCGCGATGGCGATGCCCGCTCTGGCGCAACAGCCGCAGCCAGCCCCCGCGCCGGCAAAAGGGCAGGCCGCCGGCAAGCCCAATATCGTCATCATCTGGGGCGACGACATCGGCCAATCCAACATCAGCGCCTATACCAACGGATTGATGGGCTACCGCACGCCGAACATCGATTCTATCGCCACGGACGGGATGATCTTCACCGATTATTACGGGGAGCAGAGCTGCACGGCGGGGCGCTCGGCCTTCATCACCGGGCAGAGCGTGTTCCGCACCGGCCTCAGCAAGGTGGGGCTGCCTGGCGCCGACATCGGCCTGCGCAAGGAAGATCCGACCATCGCCGAACTCCTCAAGGCACAGGGCTACGCTACCGGCCAGTTCGGCAAGAACCATCTTGGCGACAAGGACGAGTTTCTGCCGACCGCGCATGGCTTCGACGAATTCTACGGCAATCTCTATCATTTGAACGCCGAAGAGGAGCCGGAGCTTCCCGATTATCCGAAGCCCGACGATCCGGAGTTTCCCAATTTCCGCAAGAATTTCGGGCCGCGCGGCGTGATCCACAGCTTCGCCAACGCCGACGGCACGCAGACCATCGAGGACACAGGCCCGCTGACCAAGAAGCGGATGGAGACGATCGACGACGACATCGCGGATCGCTCGGCCGCCTTCCTCGAAAAGCAGGTCAAGGCGAACAAGCCGGTATTCCTATGGGTCAACTTCACCCATATGCATTTCCGCACCCACACCAAGCCGGAAAGCCTCGGTCAGGCCGGCCGCTGGCTTGGGCCTTATGCCGATACAATGATCGATCATGATAAAAATGTCGGAACGGTCCTCGCCAAGCTGAAGGAATTGGGCATCGAGGACAACACATTCGTCATGTATTCGACCGACAACGGCCCGCATATGAACTCATGGCCGGACGCGGCGATGACGCCGTTCCGCAATGAAAAGAACTCGAACTGGGAAGGCGCCTATCGCGTGCCGGCGATCGTCCGCTGGCCGGGCAAGATCAAGCCGGGCTCGGTTTCGAACGAGATCGTCTCCCATCTCGATTGGTTGCCGACCCTGCTGGCGATGGCGGGCGTTCCCGACGTCAAGGAGAAGCTGCTCACCGGCTATGAGGCGGGCAAGGAGACCTATAAGGTCCATCTCGACGGCTATAATCTTCTGCCCTATCTTACCGGCGAGGCGCCGAAAGGCCCGCGCAAGGAGTTCTTCTATTTCTCCGACGACGGCGATCTCACCGGCCTTCGCTATGACAACTGGAAGTTCGTGTTCCTGGAGCAGCGGGCGACGGGAACGCTGCAGGTCTGGGCGGAGCCTTTCACGCATCTGCGCGTGCCGCTGATCTTCAATCTGCGGCTCGACCCTTACGAGCGTGCGGAGATCACCTCGAACACCTATTATGACTGGCTGCTCGACCACGCTTTCATGCTGGTCCCGGCGCAAAAATATGTCGGCCAGTTCCTTGCGACCTTCAAGGAGTTTCCGCCCCGGCAGAAAGCGGCGAGTTTCTCGCTCGATCAGGTGCTGGAGAAGATGAAAACGCCGGACGGCGATTAGCCAGGGGCGCGGCGAATTAAGACATAGAGAGCATGATCGATTCAGCTTTGAATCATCATGCTCTGCTAGTAAAGCCCCGTGGCGTAGTAGAAGCCGATCACGACGAAGACGGCGAGCGTCTTCAGTATGGTCACGGCGAAAATGTCTCCATAGGAGACCCTGTGCGTCAGGCCGGTCACCGCCAGCACCGTGATGACCGCGCCATTATGCGGCAGCGTGTCCATGCCGCCGCTCGCCATCGCCGCCACCCTATGCAGCACGTCCATCGGGATATGGGCCGCCTCCGCGGCCGCGATGAACTGCTTCGACATTGCGGCGAGCGCGATGCTGAGGCCCCCTGAGGCCGAACCCGTGATGCCGGCGAGCGTCGAGACGGTGATCGCCTCGTTGACCAGCGGATTTGGGATCTGCGCCAGCGCGTCGCGGATGGTGAGGAATCCCGGCAGCGCGGCGATAACGGCGCCGAAGCCATATTCAGACGCGGTGTTCATCGAGGCGAGCAGCGCGCCCGAGACCGCCGCCTTCGACCCTTCCGCGAATTTCGTGAGCACAGGCCGAAACGCGAAGGCGAACACGGTGAGGATCCCTAAGATCAGCGCGCCCTCGACGGCCCATATGGCGGTGAGGGACGCGACGTCGGCGGTGACCGGCGCGGCCATCCCGGCGAGTTGCGCCTCATGCTTCGCGCCGAAGACGGCGGGGATCGCGAGGGTCAGCGCGCGGTTGGCGGCGAAGACGACGATCAGCGGGAGGATCGCGATCGCTGGCGCGACAAGCCTTCCCTCGGCGATCGGTTCGGGCTCGTTGATGTGGTCCAGCCCATAGCCCTCCCCGGCCCGCGCGGCCTGTCGCCGGCGCCATTCGAGAAAGGCGAGGCCGCTCGCCAGAATGAAGGCGGCGCCGACGAGCCCGAGGATCGGCGCGGCCCAGGTCGTCGTCTTGAAGAACGTCGTCGGGATGATGTTCTGGATCTGCGGCGTGCCCGGAAGGGCGTCCATGGTGAAACTGAAGGCGCCGAGCGCGATCGTTCCGGGGATCAGGCGCTTCGGGATGCCGCTTTGGCGGAACATCTCGGCAGCGAAAGGATAGACAGCGAAGACCACGACGAACAGCGAAACGCCGCCATATGTCAGCACGGCGCAGACGAGCACGATGGAGAGGATCGCGCGCTGTTTGCCGACGATGCCGATGACCGCGGTGACGATCGCTTTCGAGAAGCCCGAAAGTTCGATCACCTTGCCGAAAATGGCGCCGAGTAGGAAGACGGGAAAGTAGAGTTTGACGAAGCCCACCATCCTTTCCAGGAACACGGAGGTGAAGATGGTCGGCACCGCAGATGGCTCGGTGACGAGAACCGCGAGCATGGCCGCGATCGGGGCGAACAGGATGACGCTGAAGCCGCGATAGGCGACAAACATCAAAAGGAACAGCGCGGCGAGCGTGATCAGAAAATCCATGCCGCTCCTCCCCCCAAAGGACGGTCCGAGTTTGGCAGAAATCGCGGATTAATCCATGATTGAGATCGGGCGCGCGATTCGAGGCGCGCACCGGCGACGCGCAGAACCGCTCCCGGTCATCGCCTTGTCAAACCGTGTTCCCAAACTCGTCATTACTCTTTAATTCTTTTCGAATGTGCGTTCCCTGAAACTTTTCTCTCTCCCGATCGGGCGGCTTGCGGTAACCTTGAAGCCCGTGCCAGACCGATCCCGCCATCTGTTCCCCTGACGCCGGCAGGCGCTCGTCGACAAATTCCGGAGGCCGCGCATGATTGCTGAAACAACGATCAGGGTGGCAGCTCTTCCTGCGGCGGCGCCAGTCGCTTCTGTTCAATCTGCGGGAGAGCCCTGATGAAACGCGCGATCTCCGCTGCGGCGGCGGCCGACCTCATCCCCGACGGCGCCGTGGTGATGATCGGCGGTTTCATGGCGGTAGGCTCCCCCCATCGGTTGATCGACGCCATCGTAGCGGCCTCGAAGCGCAATCTGACGGTGATCGCCAACGACACCGGCCTTCCGGGCAAAGGAATCGGCAAGCTGATCGCCGCGGGCTGCGTCTCTCGCGTCGTCGCCTCGCACATCGGTCTCAATCCGCAGACGCAGAAGGCGATGCTGGCGGGCGAGATCGACGTCGAGCTGGTGCCGCAGGGAACGCTCGCCGAACGCATCCGGGCGGCGGGTTTCGGGCTCGGCGGCGTTCTGACCAAGACCGGGCTCGGCACCATCGCGGCCGAGGGCCAGCGCGTCATCGATATCGACGGCGAGCAATGGCTCTATGCGCCGCCTCTCTTCGCCGAGTTCGCACTCGTCGCCGCCGAGCGCGCCGATTACAACGGAAATCTACTGTACCAGCTGACCGCCAGGAACTTCAATCCAGTGATGGCCATGGCTGGCCGGATCGTGATCTGCGAGCCGAGGGAAATCATACCTGTCGGCACGATTCCCCCCGATTCCGTTGATACGCCGGGCGTTCTCGTGGACCATTTGATCGAGAGGGCGCCACGATGAGAAACGAAGAAATCATTCAGCGGCGCGTCGCCCGCGAACTGCATCCCGGCACGCTCGTCAATCTGGGCATCGGACTGCCGACGGGGGTGTCCCAGTTCATTCGGCCGGAGGACGGCATTCTCTTCCAGTCCGAGAACGGCATCGTCGGCATGGGGGCGCGTCCGCCCGAGGGCATGGAATATACCGAACTCACCGACGCCGGCGGCAGTTTCGTGACGGCGGTGCCAGGCGCCGCGACCGTGGACAGCACCCTTTCCTTCGGGCTCATTCGCGGCGGACACCTCGACGCGACGGTGCTTGGCGGGCTCGAGGTCGACGAGGCCGGCCATCTCGCGAACTGGATGGTTCCGGGCCGCATGGTGCCCGGCATGGGCGGCGCCATGGACCTCGTGACCGGCGCTCGCCGCGTCATCGTCGCCATGCAACACACCGCCAAGGGGCGTCCGAAGATCGTTCCGACCTGCACCTTGCCGCTCACATCGACGCGCCGGGTTACGCTCATCGTCACCGATCTCGCCGTGATCGAGCCGACCGACGAGGGCCTTGTCCTCCGCGAGCGGGCACCGGACGTGTCGGTCGAGGACATCCGCAACGTCACCACGGCGCGGCTGATCGTGCCAGAGCACGTGCCTGAGATGGATCTACGGGTCGACGTCGCGAACTGAACCGCGCCAGATCGATTCCAAAAGTTTAGAGCGGGATGAGGAAAAGCGGTTTCCACTTTTCCTCATCCCGCTCTAGTCGCCCGATTCATCTAAAGCGCAGGGTATAGGTGCTTGAGCTTGATGCGAG
>DAITNE010000002.1:17766-22192 GCA_036834765.1 Methylocella sp. | reverse complement strand
CCGTGGCGGCGAGGTGTTCGCCGCCGCCGAAGCCGATCTCGAGCCAGAGCGAGGCGTGGCCCGGGAACAGCGCTTGCGGCTCGATCGGCCGCGAGGGGTCGAGCGCGATTGCCGGCAGGGCGCTCAGCAGCAATTCGTCGTGGCGCGCGGTGAGCCGCTTGCCCTTGCGCCGGCCGAACAGGGTCGCGCGCGGCGGGGCCATGTCCCCGCGCGGATCGCCGGGATTCATGGCCGGGTTTGATCGGAAAGGATCGCCGGCCGACTGAAAACCGGCGCGGCGGTCAGGAAAGATGCGCCTTGAGCTTATCGCCGAGATCGGTTTTCTCCCAGGAGAAGCCACCCTCCGCGTCGGGCGCGCGGCCGAAATGGCCATAGGCCGAGGTGCGCGCGTAGATCGGCAAATTCAGCTTCAGATGCTCGCGGATGCCGCGTGGCGACAGGCGCATGCTCTGGCTCAGCGCCGCCTCGATCTTTTCTTCGGCCACCTGCCCGGTGCCATGCGTATCGACATAGATCGACAGCGGCTCGGCGACCCCGATGGCGTAGGCGAGCTGGATGGTGACGCGGTCGGCGAGACCGGCGGCGACCACATTCTTGGCGAGATAGCGGGCGGCGTAGGCGGCCGATCGGTCGACCTTGGTTGGGTCCTTGCCCGAAAACGCGCCGCCGCCGTGCGGCGCCGCGCCGCCATAGGTGTCGACGATGATCTTGCGCCCCGTGAGGCCGGTATCGCCGTCGGGGCCGCCGATGACGAATTTTCCGGTCGGATTGACGTGCCAGACGGTTTCCGGGCTGATCCATCCCTCCGGCAGTGTCGCGCGGATATAGGGTTCGACGATGGCGCGCACGTCGTCCGAGCTCAGGTTCTCGTCGAGATGCTGGGTCGATAGCACGATCTGCGTGGCGCCGATCGGCTTGCCCTTTACATAGCGGACCGTGACCTGGCTCTTGGCGTCGGGGCCGAGCTTGGCGGCGTCGCCCTTGCCGGACTTGCGTTCGCGCGCCAGCACTTCAAGAATCTTGTGGGCGTAATAGATCGGCGCCGGCATGAACTCGGGCGTTTCGCGGCAGGCGTAGCCAAACATGATGCCCTGATCGCCCGCGCCTTCATCCTTGTTGCCGGCGGCGTCGACCCCTTGCGCGATGTCGGCCGATTGCGCGTGCAGCAGCACCTCGACTTTGGCGTGCTTCCAATGGAAGCCAGCCTGTTCATAGCCGATGTTCTTGATCGCCGCGCGGGCGGCGGCCTCGATCGCCTCTGGCGAGATAGCCGGGCCGCGCACTTCGCCGGCGATTATGACGCGATTGGTCGTCGCCAAGGTCTCGGCGGCGACGCGGATCTGATAGGGATCGACGCCTGCCTTGGCGCCTTCGCGAAAGAACAGATCGACGATTTCGTCGGAGATCCGGTCGCAGACTTTGTCTGGATGGCCTTCAGAGACGGATTCGCTCGTAAAAAAGTAGTTTTCGCGAGCCATGGCGGCCTCCGGTTGCGGACGCGAAACGGACCCGGCGAGGTCGCGGCGCGGGACCTGGAAAAGAGACTGGAAATTTCAACATCCCGTTCGTTTTGTCAAGCAAATAGGCCGGCTACGTTCGTTTAAGCGAACGCTTACTCCGGCGCGAAAGTGACGGGAAAATGCTGTGGAGAGATTGCGGGCGGAGACGCTAGCCGCGCAGCTCATCCTCCGGGCGTCGCGTCAAATCGCCACTGATGTCCTCGCCGGCGAGCGCCGAGACGAGATCGATGATTCGCTTGCGCACCTTCGGATCGTGAATGCGCGCAAAGGCCATGTTGAGGTGAAGCCCCTCGGCCGTGGACAGGAAATCGGCGACATAGCTCGTGTTCGAATCCTCGCCGACGCCGAGGCGGCTTTCCACCGGTCCCGCCGCCGCCTCGAAAGACGGCGCGCCCTCGAAGAAGAACGCCGGCGGAACGTCGAGCGTGCGGGAGATCTGCTGAAGCCGGCTCGCGCCGATCCGATTCGCGCCCTTCTCGTATTTCTGGACCTGCTGAAAGGTCAGACCCAACGCCTCGCCGAGCTTCTCCTGGCTCATGCCCAGAATCACGCGGCGCATGCGCACGCGGCTGCCGACGTAGCGATCGATCGGATTGGGCACCTTCTTGATTTTTTCCACTGCAATGCTTTGATCGCTCATCGCCCCCACCTAGTCATATGAAAAATCGCTTTTTGTGAGCGTTTATACCAGAAGCTACGGGCTTCGTGGCGGTTCAACTTTTTTGACAATCATCCATCGAAAACAAAACACCTGCATCCATCGATAACAAAACACACCGAATCCACCGAAAAATAAAGCAACCTCCTAAGCTGATGATGAGGGACGATAATAATTAGATGACATTTGACGTGGAATTGTCAAATTCCTTGATCAAAGCCGCCACGGTCGAACCCGTCTTAGCCAGAGCGCCGCGGCCGCCGCGGCGACGACTGCGAGCCATGGCAGGAAAGCCATCAGGAAAGGCGCGCGGGCGAACGCCGGCGCTGCGATCGGCTGCGGCAGCGACCCTTTCAGCAAGCCCGCCGCGCCCAGCGGCAATTCCTCCAGAATCCGCCCGTAAGGGTCGATGATCGCCGAGATCCCTGTGTTCGCCGCCCGCGCGAGCGGCAATCCCTCCTCGACCGCGCGCAGCCTCGCCTGCGCAAAATGCTGGTAGGGACCAGCTGTCAGTCCGAACCAGCCGTCGTCGGTGACGTTGAGCATGAGGCCCGGGCGCGGCGCGCCCTGTTCCCGCGGCAGCGCTTCGCCTGGAAAGATCGCCTCATAGCAAATCAACGGCGCAACCGGGGGCAATCCTGGCACATTCAGCGTCCTGCGCTTCGACCCTGCTTCAAAGCCGCCGGGAATATGGACGAAATGGTGCAGGCCCGCCCGGGAGAGGATGGATTCAAACGGCAGATATTCGCCAAATGGCACCAGATGCGCCTTGTCGTAGGTGTCGAGAATCACGCCGCTGCTGGCGATTACCTGGATGGCGTTGAAAAAGACCGGATCGGCCAGTTGCGACGAGGGCAGCCCGAGACCGGCGGAAAGGCTCGCGGGGCTTTCCTCGGCCCGCGCGGCGCCGGTGACGACAAAGGAGCCGGGCGGCAGCGCCGCCGCGATTTCAGCCACCGCTTCGGCGTCGCGCGAGACGATGAAAGGAAACGCCGATTCCGGCCATATGACGACGGTCACGTCGGTCGAATCCGCGTCTTTCGCGAGGTCCGAAAGCTTGAGATAACCGGCGAGGATCTCGTCTTTGTACTCGGGACGGTACTTGTCGTCCTGCGCCAGATTGGGCTGCATGATCTTGAGCGCGACCCCGGCGATGAAAACGTCCTTCGCGTGCGCCAGCCGCAGGGCGCCGAAGGCGAAAATGGCGGCGAGCGCGATCGCGGCCGCGCCGCAGGGCGCGATCGCCCGCGCTGACAAGGGCTTGCCCGCAAGCGTCGCCGGTGCCGAAAAGATCAGGATCGCCACGAGGGTCAGGCCGTAAAGGCCGATGATCGAGGCGAGCTGTGCCGCGGCGAGATTGCCGCCGAGCGCCATGCCGAAAGCGTTCCAGGGAAAGCCGGTGAAGAGATTGCCGCGCAGCCATTCGGTCAATGTCAGCGCCGCGGCGAAGACGAGGACCCGGGCCGGTCCCGGCGTCCAGACGAGTCGCGCCAGCATGAATCCGAACGCCGGATAGAGCGCCATGACGGCGGGAAGTCCGATGACGCCGAGCGGCATGATGTAGATATATTTGCCGCCGTCGGTGAGGAACGCCGCCCCGAGCCACCAGAGGCCGGCGACGAAATAGCCAAACCCCCACCACCAGCCGGCTGCGAACGCGCGGCGACCGGCGACCCCGAGGCCGAACCGGCGCCAATTGCGAACGGATAAGGCGCCCGCCGCCTTTTTCGGGGCTCTATCGCCAGAGCCGTCGATCAGCCAGACGGCGACGGTCATCGGAATCGCGAGCGCGGGCCAGATGTCGAAAGGCGCCATGGCGAGCGCCCCGGCGGCGCCGGCGGCGAAGGCGATCAGGCAGCGGCGCCAGCCGGCGGCCTCGATGATCCATGCGGCGAAAGCAAACATGTCAGGCGGGTGATCCGTCAATGCGCTTTTGCGGCGTCCCCCGCATCCGGCGCGTCCTCGGGCTCGCCGCTCTTTGCCGGCTCATCCTTGACGCCGAGGCGGATCCTGACCCGCTTTACGCGGCGTGGATCGGCGTCGAGAATCTCGAATTCAAGGCCGCCTCCGACGATGATTTCGCCGCGCACCGGAACGTGGCCGGCGAGCGTCGTAATGAGGCCGCCGAGGGTGTCGACCTCCTCGGCGTCGCTGATCGCGGTGAGATCGGCGTCGATCGCCTGCGACACATCCTCAAGGCTCGCGCGCGCGTCGACGACGAAGCCGCCGTCGGCGCTCGCGATGATTT
>DAITNE010000002.1:0-17756 GCA_036834765.1 Methylocella sp. | reverse complement strand
TTCGTCATGATCATGTTCATCTTCGATGTCGCCGACGATCATTTCGACGATGTCCTCGATCGAGGCGAGACCGTCGGTGCCGCCATATTCATCGATGACGAGGGCCATATGCGTGCGCGTCGCCTGCATCTTGACGAGGAGGTCGAGGGCCGGCATCGACGGCGGCGCGAACAGCACCGGACGCACGATATTCGCCTCCGACAGGGGAATGTCGAGATCCGCGAAATTCCTGACTTTGGCGACGGCCGGTTGGGGCGCCGCTGTGGGCGAAGCGGTTGAAGATTCGGATTCCTCGGCGCCGGGAATGTCGGCGGTGAGATAGGCGAGGAAATCGCGGATATGGATCATGCCGCGCGGGTCGTCGAGCGTGTCGCCATGCACCGGCAGGCGCGAATGGCCGGCCGTGCGAAACGTCCGCAGCACGTCGATGAGGCTGCAATCGAGCGCAACGGCGACGATGTCCGCGCGCGGAACCATGACGTCCTCGACCTGAACCTCATGCAGGGCGAGGACATTTTTCAGCATGGTGCGCTCTTGCGGCGAAACGTCGACCTCCGTCGATGAATCGGCGAGCGCATCCTGAATATCGTCGCGGATCGAGGCGCCGCCGAGACCGAACACGGCGCGCAGGCGGTCGAACAGGCTGGGCTTGGCGGCGCCCGCCCGCTCAGATCCAGCCTCTCCGGCCGCCGGACTCTCGCGTTCGCTCATGATCGTCGTCACTTCTGGGCCTGCGCCCGCGGCGCGGCGTAAGGGTCGGCGATCCCGAGCCGCGCCAGCACGTCGCGCTCCATCGCCTCCATCGCCTCCGCGTCGGCGTCGGCGACGTGATCATATCCTATCAAATGCAGGAAGCCGTGCGCCAGCAGATGGGCGACATGATCGCGCAACGGCTTTTCCGCCTCGGCCGCCTCCTTCGCGGCCGTCTCGAAGGCGATCACGATATCGCCGAGCACGGGCGTCGAGGCGACCGGGCCGCCGCTCGGAAAGGAAAGCACATTGGTCGGCTTGTCGAGCCGGCGCCATTTGCGGTTCAGCTCCGCGATAAAGGCGTCGTCGCAGAGAACGATGCTGATTTCGGCACCGTCGGCGATCCTGACGCCGCTTTGGCTGATGGTCTGCCCGATCACGGTCTCGGCGAGCAGGGCCGGGTCCGCGAAAGCCTCCCACGCCTCCGTCTCGATCGCAATGTCGATCACAGGCTTCATCGCCTCGCCTTCGCGTCCGGGCGCAATTCTTCGGGACCCAAGGCGCGCGCGTGCGCGTGCTCATAGGCGCCGACGATGCGCCGCACCAGGTCGTGGCGGACGACATCGCCCTCCTTGAACACGACATGGCCGATGCCTTCGAGGCCGGAAAGCAGCTGGATCGCTTCGCTGAGGCCCGATTTCTGGCCAATCGGCAGGTCGGTCTGCGACGGATCGCCGGTGACGATCATGCGCGAGCCTTCGCCGAGGCGCGTCAGGAACATTTTCATCTGCACCGAGGTCGCGTTCTGCGCCTCGTCGAGCAGGACGCAGGCGTTGCTCAGAGTGCGCCCGCGCATGAACGCGAGCGGGGCGACCTCGATCATGCCGGTCTGCATGCCGCGCTCCAGCATGCGGGCGTCCATGAAATCGGCGAGGGCGTCGAAGATCGGCCTGAGATAGGGATCGACCTTGTCGCGCATGTCGCCGGGCAGGAAGCCGAGCCGCTCGCCGGCCTCGACGGCGGGGCGCGACAGGATCAGGCGCTCGACGGCGCCCTGTTCGAGCAGAAGTACGGCGTAGCCGACTGCGAGCCAGGTCTTGCCGGTGCCGGCCGGGCCTTCGGCGAAGACCAATTCGTGGCGTTTCAGGGTCCGCAAATAAAGGTCCTGGGCCGCGTTTCGTGCCCGCACAGGGCCGCGCCGGCGCGTTCCGATCTGCTCGAAGGCGATGCGGCCCGCCTCGGCCTCCTTGGGGAACAGCGAGCCTTGCAGCGCGCCTTCCTGGATCGCGCCGTCGACGTCGCCGAGCGTGACCGGCTGGCCGAGTTTTACGCGCCCATAGAGGTTTTCGAGCACGAGCCGGGCGTGCTCGCAGGCGTCTTGCGAGCCCTTGATGGTGACGAGATTGCCGTTGGCGTTGGCGATGACGCCGAGCCGGCGCTCCAGCTTGGCGAGATTTTGATCGTAATGGCCAAACACCAGCGAGGCGTAGCGATTGTCGTCGAAAGAGAGGTTGATCTCGACGCTGTCGGCTTCGCCTTGCGGGCGCTTGACCTCGGGCCTGGCGAGCGAGACGGGACGATCGGATGGTTTCAAACGGATCCTCGCGGGGTCTGGACGAACTCGGGCGGGCGCCCCGCCGGGGAATGGGCGAGCCGCCCAAACAGGGAATTGGAGCCGGTCGCGACGATCTCGACAGCGACGACGGCGCCAATGAGGCCGGCGTCGGCTTCGATCTGGACGGGCTGGAGATAGCCGGTCTTGCCGGCGATCTGGCCGGCGTGGCGGCCGCGTTTTTCGATGAGGACATCGAGCGTGCGGCCGACCATGTCGCGGTTGAACGCCTGACGCTGGCCTTCGAGCAGCGCCTGCAGGCGCGCGAGGCGGGCGATTTTGACGTCTTCCTCGATCTGATCCGTGCGGTCGGCCCCGGGCGTGCCCGGGCGCGGCGAATATTTGAATGAAAAGGCGCTGGCGAAGCCGATTTTCTGAATCAGCGCGAGCGTTTCGGCGAAATCATCCTCCGTCTCGCCGGGAAAGCCGACGATGAAATCCGACGAGAGCGCGATGTCGGGCCGCGCCGCCCGGATTTTTTCGCACAGCGCGAGATAGGCCGCGCTAGTGTGCTTGCGGTTCATCGCGGCGAGAATCCGGTCGGAGCCCGACTGCACCGGCAGATGCAGGAAGGGCATCAGCTTTTCCTCCCGCCGATGCGCTTCGATGAGGCCGTCGTCCATATCGTTCGGATGGCTCGTCGTATAGCGCACCCGCGCGATGCCCGGCACGCGCGCGACCTCCGCGCAGAGCTGCGCCAGCGAGGCTGGCCTTCCGCCCGCGTCGCCATGATAGGCGTTGACGTTCTGGCCGAGCAGGGTGACCTCCCTGACGCCCGCCGCCGCCAGAGTCGCAACTTCGTCCAGAACGGCGCCGAGGGGCCGCGACATCTCCGCGCCGCGCGTATAGGGCACGACGCAGAAGGTGCAGAATTTGTCGCAGCCTTCCTGCACGGTGACGAAAGCGCTGACCCCGCGCTGGCGGATCCGACCCGGCGACGGGGGGCTGAGGAAATCGAATTTGTCCTCGGCCGGGAAATCGGTGTCGATGACGCGGCTTTCGCGCTCCGCGCGGCGCAGCAGCTCGGGCAGGCGGTGATAGCTTTGCGGGCCGACGACGACGTCGACGGCGCTCTGGCGGCGATAGATCTCGGCGCCTTCGGCCTGTGCGACGCAGCCCGCGACGACGATTCGCGTCGCCCGCCCCGCTTCCGCCAGCGCCTCCTTCAGCGCGCGCAGGCGTCCGAGTTCGGAAAAGATCTTCTCGGCGGCGCGTTCGCGGATGTGGCAGGTGTTCAGGATGACGAGGTCGGCGTCTTCGACGGCGGACGTCTCGGTGTAGCCTTCCGCGCCGAGAAGATCGCTCATGCGCTGGGCGTCATAGACGTTCATCTGGCAGCCGAACGACTGCACGAACAGCTTGCGCGCGCGAGGAGCCTGGGCTTCTTGCCCAGCGCCGCAGGCCTCCCGAGATTCGCCCGGCGCCATCGTCAAATCATCGAACTGAGACATCATCCCCGCGATCTTCGAAGCCTTAAGCCTCGCACGCTTATTCTAAGGCCTTATGACGCCAGAGCAACGTCTTGAATGAGAAGCCAGGTCTTTTGTCAGACTTGCCCACCCAAATCCAGCCGCATGACGAGGGCGCTCGCCGGCGGCAGATCGCCCTTGCGGTAATAGGCCTTGCGCTCGGCGACCTGGTAAAAGCCGCGCCCGGCGTAGAGCGCCCGCGCCGCGATGTTTTCCGTATCGACCTCGAGAAACAGGCGTCTGACGCCCCGCGCGGCAAGGCTGCTCAGATGCGTCGCAAGCAGCGTCGCGCCGACGCCGCAGCGCCTGCGCTCGGCGGCGACGGCGATGGTCAGGATTTCCGCCTCGTCGAGGGCCGCGCGGGAGACGACGAAGCCCGAGAGCGTTTCGTCCCTGATCTCGATCGCCCCATCCGACACGACTTCCGGGCCGATGAGGAGCTGTTCGAAGTCGGCTTCGTTCCAGGGATGGGCGAAGCTCGCCGCGTGGATCAGGGCGCATTCGGCGCAACGCTCGGGGCCGATCGGACGATAGGCTGGCGCGGGCGCTTTTGCGAACGGCCTGAACATGGGTCATGAGCTCAAGGGCGGACGAGGTTCTTCGTCTGTCAAAGAATTCTGGGGATTCTGCAAAGGATTCTGGGTGCCCTGCGGCTTGGCGTCGGGCGCCTTCAGATAGAGCGGCCGCGGCTGCGCGAGCAGCGGATCGGCGAGAAGCCCCAGCCTCGCGACGAAAACAATATTGGGAACGTGATTTACATCGTCGATTTCGACGCTTACTCCGGCGTTGGCCGCTTCGATTGCGACGAGCGCAGC
Source organism: Methylocella sp. (assembly GCA_036834765.1). Taxonomy (GTDB): domain Bacteria; phylum Pseudomonadota; class Alphaproteobacteria; order Rhizobiales; family Beijerinckiaceae; genus Methylocapsa. Next base: position 13,170 of record DAITNE010000002.1, on the reverse strand, counting down.
GCCTGAGCCGACGAGCCGGAGGCACCCGGGGCCGAGGGCGCGGGCGACCTCGCGCGCCGGCGCGATGTGAGGCTCGACCACGGGTCGCCCGTCTGGTCCGAAGGCGGCGAAGTAGACATTGCCGTGGCGGGCGTCGATCGCGGCCCCGACGACGAGGTCGGGGCTTTGCTCCTTGATCAGGGGCGCGGCGAGCGCGGCGAGCGTCGAGACGCCGACGACGGGAATGTCGCAGGCGATGCCGACGCCGCGCGCAGCTGCGATGCCGACCCGCAATCCGGTAAACGAGCCGGGTCCGACGGTCACGGCGACCCGCGAAAGCGCCGCGAAACCGCCGTCGATCCGGGCCACGACGCGGTCGATCAGCGGGACAAGCGCCTCGGCGTGGCCGCGCTCCATCGCGATGCTCTCGATCGACTCGGCGTCAACCTCTTCGTCGTCGAGCACGCAGGCGGAGACAGCGCCAAGCGCCGTATCGATCGCAAGGATCTTCACGTCGGGAATCCGGCCGAGCAAGGCTGCTTGAGCAGGGGCTTCGGTTCAGATCTGTTCGACAGCGCGCACATCCGGCACATAATGTTGGAGCAAGTTCTGAATGCCGCGTTTCAGCGTCGCGGTCGAGGACGGACAGCCCGAACATGAACCTTTCAGGGCGAGAAAGACGGTTCCGTCGCGAAATCCGCGGAATTTGATGTCGCCGCCATCGCCCGCAACGGCGGGGCGCACATGCGACTCGATGAGCTGCTTGATCGCCGCGACCGTCTCCGCGTCGCCCTCGGCGAAAAATTCCGCCCCATCGGCGTCCGGCGCCGCGGCGACGGCCTCTTCGTTGAGGAGAGGCGCGCCGGAGATAAAATGCTCCATGATCGCGCCGAGGACGGTCGGCTTCAGCTCCTGCCAGTTGGCCCCCGCATTGGTCACCGAGATGAAGTCGGACCCGAAGAAGACGCCCGATACTCCATCGAGCGCGAACAGGGCCTCGGCCAGAGGCGACTGCCGCGCCCCTTCCGCCCCGCGAATGTCGAGAGTCCCGGAGGCCATGACGGGACGGCCCGGCAAGAACTTCAAGGTCGAGGGATTGGGGGTCGTTTCGGTCTGAATGAACATGGTTTTCTCCCAAACGTCCGGTTCAAGGCCGGAGCTGGACAAGATAGGGGGCGACCCAGCGCTGAAATCGCCTGACGTCAATCAGATAGATAAGCGGCGCCGATCGAAATGGCGAGCCTGTTCTTCAGGGCGAGCCCGGCGGCGCGCCCAAGGCGATGCGGCTGTCAGGCGCGGCGGGAGGAGCTAGAAGAGTTAATTGAAGGATCAGTGGCGATTCTGGCCGAGGCCCGCGCGCGAAAAAAGTCAGCGCGCGATCATCCCGGTCGAGTCGCCGTTGGGCAGGCGCAAATGTCCGGGGGCGAGGCCGCCGCCAGAGCCGCTGGCTGCGTTGACGCGCACGGCGCTTCCGGTGGCCCAGCCGGTGTCCGGCGAATCGCCGCCGCGCGAGCCAAATCCGACCCGGACGTGGCCGCCGACGAAGACGCAGGTGTCGCTGCCCGGGACGGCCGTAAATCCCGGCCCGTAAGCGGCGCACATGGCCTTGGCTCGGGGCGAGGCCTCGCCGGATGGAAGATCATTGGCCTGCGCGACCGTGCCCAGCCCGAAAAGCCCAGCCGCAACGCTTGAAAAGAACAAAATGAATTTCGAGCCCGAGGCAATCAACGTGCATAAGTTCATGAAGCGTTCCGCGCCTTTGCATTCCGATCACGTCGCCGATCAGAACGCCGATTCAATGCGCTTTCAACTGAGCCTATAATGGGGCGATTTGATGATCTCTTAACGAAAGCTTCGCCAGTCGCCGAGGCCGGCCTGGACCAGCGCCAGAGCAGCGACCGCCGCCGTATCCGCGCGAAGAATGCGCGGACCCAGCGACAGGCGCAGCGCATGCGGCATCGCCAGCAGGGCTTGCCGCTCCTGCGGGTCGAAGCCGCCCTCGGGGCCGATCAGGACGGCGAGGGAGCGCGGAGCGGCGTCCGCGAGGGCGCGCAACGCCTCGATCGAGTTATCCACAGGCGCGTCCTCATCGCAGAACACCAGGAGCCGGCCGGGGCTCCAGGCCTCCAGCGCCGCGCCGAGCCGGACAGGGGGCGAAATCTCCGGGATCGAGAGGATGCCGCATTGCTCGGCGGCTTCGATGGCGTTGGCGCGCATCCTGTCGAGATTGATTCGCTGCGCCTGCGTGCGGCTGGTCAGAATCGGACAGAGCCGTCCCGCCCCCATTTCCACCGCTTTTTGCACCATATAATCGAGACGGGCATGTTTCAGCGGCGCGAACAGATAGTGCAGATCGAAGGGCGGGTGCTGGTCGCGGACGCGTTCGAGGGCGGTGAGGGCGATGGATTTGCGATTGGAGGCATCCAGTTTGGCGCGCCATTCGCCATCGCGCCCGTTGAAGACGAGAAGATCGGCGCCATCCTGCAGTCGCAGCACGTTGCGCAGATAATTGACTTGTGCCGGAGCCAGCGCGAGGCGCGCCCCGCCCGAGAGCGGCGCATCCACATAAAGGCGGGGAGAGGCGAAATCATAACCGGGCATCGTCGCGCTCAAAAGATCGGCCAATGGTCAACTGCGCCGCGAGGCCGCCCGGCTTGCCTGTCAACGCCCGTTTTTGCTATTGAAGCCGTTTAGAGCGCGGCCATCGCCGCCGAAAGGCAGAACATGCACGTCATGAAAGCGATTAGCCTTCTCCGCGGCGCGCGTAAAGCGGCCGCCCTCGGCGCGCTGGCGTTTTGCCTTGCGGCGGCCGGGGCGGCGCGCGCCGCCGACTGCAACGCGGACGTCGGGGGCCTCACAAAAAAGCGCCAGGACATTATCGATTCCCTCAACAATCTCGCCAAGGGCTCCAAGAATCATCAGCTGGATCCGGTGCAGGCCTGTCCCAAGCTGAAGGCACTCGTCGGCGTCGAACACGAGCTCGCCGCCTATCTCGTAAAGAACAAGGACTGGTGCAACATTCCTGACGACGCCGTCGCCAATATTACCGCGAGCGCCGAAAAATCGAACTCCGTCGCCGGCCAGGCGTGCAAGATCGCGGCCCAGATGAAGAAAGCCCAGGAACAGCAGGCGACCGGGGGCGGCCTGCCGCAGGGCCAGAAGCTGCCGACCGGCCCGCTTTGACCGGGGCCGCCGCGCGCCTTCCCGACGCGGTCGACGACCCTTTCATCCTGCGCCTCGCGCCGCAATCCTGGCGCCCGTTTCTGCAACTCGCCCGCATCGACCGTCCTATCGGATGGTGGCTGCTTCTCCTGCCTTGCTGGCAGTCCAGCGCGCTCGCCAGCGTCCGGGCAAGTGCGCCGCCGCATTGGCGCGATCTTCTCCTGTTTCTGATCGGCGCCATCGCCATGCGTGGCGCGGGCTCGACCTATAACGACATTATCGACCGCAAGCTCGACGCGGGGGTGGAGCGTACGCGCGGACGCCCGCTTCCGTCAGGCCGGGTCAGCGTCGCCGCCGCCGTCGGGCTCCTCCTCGCCCAATGCCTCGTCGGCCTCGCGGTACTGCTCAGTCTCGATCACTTTTCGATTGCGCTGGGGTTTTCCTCGCTCGCACTGGTCGCGGTCTACCCCTTCATGAAGCGCGTCACCTCCTGGCCGCAGGCGGTTCTTGGGGCGGCCTTCGCCTGGGGCGCCTTGATGGGTTGGGCGGCCGCGTTCGGATCGCTGGCGCCGGCGCCGGTCCTGCTCTATGCCGGCGCGATTTTCTGGACCATCGGCTATGACACGATCTACGCGCTGCAGGACGTCGAGGACGATGCGATCATGGGCATTGGCTCGACGGCGCGGTTTTTCGGGTCAACGGTGCGCGCCGGCGTCGGATGCCTCTACGCCGCCTGCGTGATCGCGACGGCGGCGGCGTTGGCCGCGGCGGGGGCGGGCGGCCTGGCGCTGGCCGGGCTCATCGGATTTTCCTGCCATCTCGGCTGGCAGGTCCTCGCCTTGCGCGGCGTCGATCCTCAGTCGGGCGAGGCGATTGAAGGCGTCGATGCGCTGACGCTGTTTCGCTCAAACCGCGACGCCGGACTCATTCTCTTCGCAGGCCTGTTCGCCGAGGCCCTTCGCCTCTCAATTCTCTAACAAGGGAGCTTCCAACAAGGCAGCTCCAACGAAGCCGCGCAGCGTCAGAGAAAGCTTTCGAGCGTGATCGGCGCGTAGCCGGCGCGCTCCATTTCGATCACGAAGGCGACGCTTCGGGCGATCAGCTTGTCGCGCCTTGTGATGCCGACGAATTCGGCCTTGGGCAGTGCGATTTCCGCGATTTCGGCCCCCCGCGCCACGGCCGCGCCATCGCGGGCAAGACCGCGGATACGGCCTGAGGCCGGGGCGGCGAGCTCGGTCGCGCCGACGCAGCCGATGAGCTCGCCTTTGGCGATCGGTTCGCAGATCCGTTTTGCGGCGTGGAACACGCCATGACGGGGCGCAAGCACCATTCGCCCATCGGCGAATCTTTTGTCTTCCGCACGTTCTTCGCGAAGAATCGATCCGTGGCGCAGCACCGCGCCGGGGTCGCGCGCGCCAATGTCGATCACGACGTCGCAATGCTCGCCGGCGCAATACCCGGCCCCGAGCCCGATGGTGAAATCGCCGCGGTGACGCAGTTTTTCAGGCGCGTCGGCCGTCTCTGTGCGCGCATCGACGATGACGTCCCACGGCCAGCGCGTCGTCACGTCCTCGAACGGGTGCCGGAGCACCGGAATGAAGGCGCCGCTGCGCAGCGCCGCGAGGAAATCCTTTGACTTGTCGGCGCGGTGGGCTTCAACGCCTTCGAAGGCGCAGCTTCCATCGGTCCAGGCGTCGGCGAAAGCCATCCGCCGGCGAATGGTCCGCGGCGGCGTTGGCTGGTGGATGGCGACGGCGTGACCGGCGAGGTGCAGCTTTCGCGCGACGGCGGACGCCAACTCGTCTATGCCGAGCACAAGGATTGAGGTTTCGTCGCTCATCGCGCCATTCTCATCAAAAGGGCTCTTCAAACTTTGTCAGTTTGGCGCCGGGATGGCAAGGGCGTGCGGGGGTGGTGGGTCAATTTGAAATCGCATCGGTTGTGCACGCGAGCAAATGCGCATCGTCGTCAAACCTTTCCTCTCGAGCGACCTTCGCGCAACTGCCGGGTCCACTCCGTAATGCGGCGGTTCACTTCCAGCGCGTCGGTAGCAAGAAGCATGTGACCCGCTCCCTGGATCGTCTCGAATGACGCTGCGCCCGGCGCATTTTTCATGGCCGCGAATAGCGTCTTCGCGTGGGCGATCGGGACGAGAGCGTCGTCGGCGCCGTGAAGGAAGAGGACGGGCGCGCGGATCTTCTCCGCGTCGCGAAGGAGTTGCGCGCTCGGCGAGCCGCATGCGACGTCGGCCATCGAAACGAGGATGTGCGGGAGCTCCACAAAGTCTCGAAGCCGCCCGTCTATGAGCTCGCGCGTCAGCGGCGAAGGTGGGTAAATCGCCCGCATGATCCCCGGGGAAAGCGCGCGGAACAAGGGAATGCACCGCCGGCGCCGAAGCAGCCCGGCGACGATCGCCAACCCCCGCGAAACCCCGGGGAGCGCGAGCATTCGATAGGCCTTGTGGGCCGGCGAACCGAGGGTCGCTATCAGCACCACGCCCGCGATCCGATCCGGGTGGCGCGCGGCGACGACTTGCGCGACGGCCCCTCCATGACTGTGGCCGACCACAAAAAAGGGATCATGCCAGCCGAGCGTGTCCGCTAGAGCGACGATGCATCGCGCGGTCGCGTCCAGCCGGGATTCTCCCGCGCGCCGCGCGACAGGCTCGCTTTTCCCGAAGCCGGGCAGGTCGACCGCCACGATCTCGTGCTCTGCGCTAAGAAGAGGAGCAAGAACGCGCCAGTCGTTGAGATTGGAGGGGTTGCCGTGCAAGAGAAGCATCCGCGCGCGGCCATCGCGAGAATGGCTGCGGCATCTTGCCGCCCAGAGTTCTTCGCCCGTCTCCGCCTTGACGGCGCTGGCCAAATCGTACAGCGACTCGGCCGCGACCCGGTGCTCGCCGTACTGGGTCATCATGCCGCGCACAGCCCCGCCGCGATCCAGGCGTCAAGATCGCGCAGACCCCGCGCGCTGATCGCGGCTTTCTTCAGGGCGGCCTTTTCAACTCCGCGCACGCGCCTGCCTTCGGACGTAGCGAATTGCTCGAGGAGCGGAGGAAACAGCCCGAAATTGACGTTCATCGGCTGGAACGACGAAGGCCCGACGTCGATCGTTTCGATATGTCCGGCGGTGATGTGGTTGACGAGGGCGCCGATCGCCGTCGTCGCCGGCAACGGCTCGAAGGGCTCGCCGCGTTGCTCGGCCGCCGCCATGCGGCCGGCGATGAGCCCGATCGCCGCGCTCTCGACATAGCCCTCGCAGCCGGTGATCTGCCCGGCGAAGCGCAGCCTCGGATCGGCCTTGAGTCGCAATCGTCCATCCAGCACTTTCGGCGAATTCAGGAAGGTGTTTCGGTGCAGGCCGCCGAGCCGCGCGAAATTCGCCTGCTCCAGCCCCGGAATGGTGCGAAACACCTCGATCTGCGCGCCATGTTTTAGCTTGGTCTGGAAGCCGACCATATTGTAGAGCGTGCCGAGCGCATTATCCTGCCGCAGCTGCGCGACGGCATAGGGCTTGACGCCGGGCGTATGTGGATTGGTGAGGCCAAAGGGCTTCATCGGCCCATGGCGCAAGGTCTCCGGCCCGCGCTCCGCCATGACCTCGATCGGCAGGCAGCCGTTGAAGTAGGGCGTATCCTCGAATTCCTTGAATTCGGTCTTCTCGGCTGCGTTGATCGCGTCGATGAAGGCGTAATACTGGTCTTTCGTCAGCAGGCAGTTGATGTAGTCCGCGCCCGTCCCTCCGGGGCCCCCCTTGTCGTAGCGCGACTGCATCCAGGCCTTGCCCATGTCGATCGAGTCGCGGTGAACAACCGGGGCTATGGCGTCGTAGAAGGCGAGATCGCGCTCGCCGGTGAGGGCCGCGATGGCGGCGGCGAGCTTGGGCGAGGTCAACGGTCCGGTGGCGATGATGACGTTCGTCCAGTCGCTCGGGGGAAGCGCGTCGATTTCCTCGCGCAAAATCTCGATCAGCGGATGGGCGGCGACAGCAGCCGTGACATGGGCCGCGAATCCCGTCCGGTCGACGGCGAGCGCGCCGCCCGCCGGCAGCTTATGCGCGTCGGCGGCGGAAAGAATCAGGGAATCGAGGCGGCGCATCTCGCGGTGCAGCATGCCGATCGCGCTGACCGGATTATCCGCGCGAAACGAATTGGAGCAGACGAGTTCGGCGAGATCGCCGGAGCGATGCGCCGGCGTTTGGCGGACGGGGCGCATCTCATGCAGCACGACGCGCAGATTCTGGCGCGCGATCTGCCAGGCGGCCTCCGCGCCGGCGAGGCCGCCGCCGACGACATGAATGGGGGAGGGGTTTTCATTCGACATGGCGCATCTTTAGCCGATTTTCAGCCAATCGCCACGCGGCGCTTCATGTGACCAGAAACCAGGTCGAAAGACCTGTCGCCCGCCGATCGGCGATTGAGGATTCGATGACCCATTTGCCCGGATTGTCGGCGACGAAGGCGACATGCTTGGTCCTGCCGGGGGCGATGAGCACGCTGTCGCGCCAATAGGGCTCCCAGCCGTCGTCGAGATCATGCAGCAGGCGCATCGCGTGGCCGTGCACATGAATTTGCTGGACGGCCGCGGAGCGGTTGACGATGGCGAGCGTCACCGGCGAACCGCGCTTCACCGAGAACAGCGGCTTGTCGGAAAACGGCGCCGCCGCGTCGACTGTCCCGTGGCCGCCCGATGCGGCGGGCGCCTCTTTGACCGCATCAATGACGATTTCGATCCTTTTTGCGTCCTGCAGCCGGATCGCGGCCGGCAGCTGGGGATTGAGGTCAAGCGAGGCGATCGGCGGCAGGGCCGGGCGGGCCTCTCCCTCGGTCGCGAAGGCGATCAGCACGCGGTCCGGCTCATCGCCGCCATTCAAAACAAGGCGCGCCTCGGCGTCCGCCTCGCGCGGAAGATCGAACATCATGTCGAATCGCGCGCCGGGTCCGACGGGAAAGGTCGCCCGCGCCGGCTCGAAGGCCGAATCGGCCGGCTGGCCATCGACGGCGAGGATAAAGGGCTTGGCGCCTTCGAAGGAGAGCGACATGATCCGCGCGCCGGCGGCGCTGAGGAGGCGCAGCCTGATCCGTGCGCCGGGCGCCATCGTCAGCGCGAGCGGAACCGGCTTTGAATTCACCGTGACCAGCGAGCCGCGCCCGGCGGATCCAGGGGCGGCTTGGGAATCAAAATCCGCGACGATTTCGCCCCTCTCGTCGAGGCGCCAGTCGGCGATGATCGCCAGCAGGTCGCGGTCGGCCTGCGGCGGGTTGGCTTCGTCGACGATGAGCGCGCCGTAAAGGCCGCGCCCAAGCTGTTCATTAACGAAGAGCGAAACGCCCGGCCGGTAGGCGAAAAACCCGCTGTCCGGCGGCGTGAAGCAATATTCGAAGCTTGCGTCTGGCGCGACCGGCTCCTGCGTCAGGGCGCCGACGCCATCCATCGCATTGGCGATGCGGACGCCCGGCCATGTGAGGCTCGTCGGCTGCGGCAATTTGTTGATAAGCCGGATTTTGACTTCTTCGCCTTTCTTGTAGCGCAGCAGCGGGCCGGGGACGGCGCCGTTGTAGGCGAAGACCGGCGTTTCAGGGGCCGGTTCGGGCAGCAGGCGGAGGGTTTTTGGCGCGGCTTCGAGAACGAAGAACCCATCGGCGTTGGGCGCTGGCTCGGCGTGCGCGGGCAACTCGAAAAGGCTGATCGCGAGACTGGACCCAAGAAAACGCCGGCGGCTGAACAGGTTTGCGGGCATCGGCGCCGAGGGTTCGAGGGGGGACAAGGGGAGCGAGGGGGAAAGTCGAGACTTTGCGGCGACCGGGATCGACTTGCTAACCGGTCCGGTTTAGGGGGCAAGAGGCGGCTTTGGCAAGGGCGAGGTTAACAAGGCCGACATCGGGCTAATCGGGCTAAATTTGCCATTTCGCCCCCTCAAGCCTAATTCTTGCTTTTTTTGCTGCATCGATTTGCGCCCGTTGCTATAGAGCGCGAAAAAGGCGCGCGCGGGCGTGGCGGAACTGGTAGACGCGCCGGATTTAGGTTCCGGTGGTGAAAATCGTGGGGGTTCGAGTCCCTCCGCCCGCACCAAATCCGCGGCTTTTGGGCAGAGCTAAAGACCGGTCCGGGCGGCGCGGATCGAAGATAGATTGTTAACCAGGCGAAGCGTTCAAAAAGGTCACTCAAACGATGCAAGTCACGGAAACCCTCTCGCAGGGCCTCAAGCGCGAATTCAAGGTGGTGCTTCCGGCGACCGACCTCGCGCCCCGCCTCGACGGCCAGCTCTCCGAGATGCAGGCCAAGGCGCGCATCAACGGATTTCGCCCGGGCAAGGTGCCGGTGGCGCATCTGAAGCGGCTCTATGGCCGCTCGATCATGACTGAGGTGGTGCAGGAGGCCGTCAACGAGGCGCAGCGCAAGATTGTCGAGGACAACGCCTTGCGTCCCGCCGCGCAGCCGAAGTTCGATTTTCCCGGCGAACAGGACGAACTGGAAAAGGCCTTCGAGGCGAAGGCCGATTTTGCGTTCACGATCGCGCTGGAAGTTTTGCCGAAAATCGAGATCGGCAGTTTCGACGATGTCGAGATCGTACGCCTCGTCGCCGAGGTCGATGACGCCGAAGTCGACGAAGTGCTGAAGCGCCTCGCCGACCAAAGCCGCACCTATGCGCCGAAGGAAGGCGACAATGCCGTCGCCCGGGATGGCGACAAAGTGACAATCGATTTCGTCGGGAAAATCGACGGCGAGGCTTTTGACGGCGGATCTGGCGAAGGGCAGGATCTCGTGCTGGGGAGCGGCAGCTTCATACCGGGCTTCGAATCGCAGCTTGAAGGACTTGCTGTTGGCGAGAGCCGGACGGTTTCCGCCACATTCCCGGAAGATTATGCGGCGGCGCCGCATCTTGCCGGAAAGGCCGCGACCTTCGACGTGACGCTGAAAGGCGTCGCAGCGCCCGGCGAAGTCGCCATCGACGACGAGTTGGCCAAAGGCTTCGGTTTGGAGGATCTCGCCAAACTTAAAGAGTCGATCAAGGCCAATATCGCGCGCGATTACGACGCCGCCTCCCGCCGCAAATGGAAGCGCGAGCTTCTCGACGCGCTCGACAAGAAATATTCCTTCGAACTGCCCGAAGGGCTGGTGACGCAGGAGTTCGATCAGGTGTGGCGCCGGGTCGCAGCGGAGCAGGGCCAGAGCGGCCGCAGCTTCGAGGACGAGGGCACGACCGAGGAGGCTGCTCGCGCCGAGTATCACAAGATCGCCGAACGCCGCGTGCGTCTCGGTCTGCTGCTCGCCGACATCGGCGAAGGGGCCGGCGTCAAGATTTCGGACGAAGAGTTCGGTCAGGCTCTCGTCGCCCGCGCGCGCTCCTTCCCGGGGCAGGAAAAAATGGTGTGGGAGTATTATCAGAAAAATCCGGAGGCGCGGGCCGAGATCAGGGCTCCCCTCTATGAGGAAAAAGTGGTCGACCACATCCTCGGCCTCATCAAGGTAACCGAAAAGACGGTTTCGAAAGAAGAGCTGCTGGCGATCGACGATAAAGAGGAAGAGCCCGCGGCGTCCGAGCAATCAGCTCCGGCTTGAGCGCGCGACTTCGGGAGAGCGCTTGTTCCAAGGTTTGGCCCAAGCATTGGGCGGACGCTTGCGATTCGACGCCGCCGTTGCGAACGCGCCGCAAGAGCCATATCTCAGGGGCGTGACCGTCGTATACTAATCGGCACCCGTCTTGCCAGGCTTCCCGACGAGCCCCATCCAATCCTCGGCAAAGAGGAAGAACCATGCGCGACCGCGACCCACTCGAGATTTACGCCAATTATCTGATTCCGCAGGTCATCGAGAACACCAGCCGCGGCGAGCGCGGGTTCGATATCTATTCCCGCCTGCTGCGCGAGCGCATCATTTGCCTCACCGGTCAGGTTGAGGACAATATGGCGTCGGTGATTATCGCGCAGCTTCTCTTCCTCGAGGCCGAAAACCCGAAGAAAGAGATTTCGATGTACATTAATTCGCCGGGCGGCGTCGTGACCTCGGGCCTTGCGATCTATGACACGATCCAGTTCATCCGGCCGAAAGTGTCGACGCTCTGCGTCGGCCAGGCGGCTTCGATGGGCTCGCTGCTTCTCGCCGCCGGCGAGGCCGGCGCGCGTTTCGCGCTGCCTAACGCGCGAATCATGGTGCACCAGCCTTCGGGCGGCTTCCAGGGTCAGGCCTCGGACATTCTGCGCCACGCCGAGGACATCATGAAGGTGAAGAAGCGGCTGAACGATATTTACGTGAAGCATACGGGCCGCGACTACGACACCATTGAGAAAACGCTCGACCGCGACCATTTCATGTCGGCGGACGACGCCAAGGACTTCGGCATAGTCGACGTCGTCATCGCAAAAAGGCCGGATGACGGGCCGGGTTCCGAGAAGAAATAAATACGTGGTTGAGATTTTATGAGTCGCGCGCCGCGGCCGGATAAAAAACAAGCTAGATCAAAGGCTTGCGTCGGCTGCGGCGAGGCTTTTTGCATGGGCGCGCGCCGGCCCGCACTGATCTCCTCCGAATCGTGGCGTGGTTTTTGCCTCTAATTTTTGCCTTTAATTATTGGTTTTTTATCCGCGGGCCCGTCAAATAGACCAAAGCAAGACTATTTGTTGTCGTTTTGCCGCTCGCGTCGTTATGACGCGGCTCAAGCTGAGCCGGCTTTGGCGACGCAAGCCCTTGCTTCTACGCCGCGAACATGATTGCATTTCAGTTCGGGCCGCAGTTTGAGGGAGAACGAGGCGAAGAAGTAGCTGAAACGGCTGGTCGTGTGCGGATCCGCCGGCCGAGAGTGGCGCCCGGATCGTCAGATTCGCATCTGCGTCTATTAGCATGACCGAGATTCGCACATGATTTCGGTCGGTACGGAGACTATCCATGACCAAGGTCGGCGGCGGCGACGCGAAGAATACGCTCTACTGCTCGTTCTGCGGCAAGAGCCAACATGAGGTCCGCAAACTGATTGCCGGTCCGACGGTGTTCATCTGCGATGAATGCGTCGAGCTTTGCATGGATATCATCCGGGAAGAGAACAAATCCTCCCTGGTCAAGAGCCGCGACGGCATTCCGACGCCGAAGGAAATCTGCAAGGTGCTCGACGATTACGTGATCGGGCAGCCGCAGGCCAAGCGCGTGCTCTCGGTCGCCGTGCACAATCACTACAAGCGGCTGAACCACGCGACGAAGCACAATGACGTCGAGCTGGCGAAATCCAACATCCTGCTGATCGGCCCGACGGGGTCGGGCAAGACGCTGCTCGCCCAGACGCTCGCGCGCATCCTCGACGTGCCCTTCACCATGGCCGACGCGACAACCCTAACCGAAGCCGGCTATGTCGGCGAGGATGTCGAGAACATCATTTTGAAGCTGCTGCAGGCGTCAGACTACAATGTCGAACGGGCGCAGCGCGGCATCGTCTACATCGACGAGATCGACAAGATCTCGCGCAAATCCGACAATCCCTCGATCACCCGCGACGTCTCGGGCGAAGGCGTGCAGCAGGCGCTGCTGAAGATCATGGAGGGGACGGTGGCCTCGGTGCCCCCGCAAGGCGGCCGCAAGCATCCCCAGCAGGAGTTCCTGCAGGTCGACACGACCAATATATTGTTCATCTGCGGCGGCGCTTTCGCCGGCCTCGAGAAAATCATCTCGATGCGCGGGAAAGGCACCTCGATCGGCTTCTCCGCGACCGTGCAGTCGCCCGACGATCGCCGGACCGGCGAAATCTTCCGCAAGGTCGAACCTGAGGATCTGTTGAAATTCGGCCTCATTCCCGAATTCGTCGGCCGCCTGCCCGTCATCGCGACGCTTGAGGATCTCGACGAAGAGGCCCTGAAGAAGATCCTGACCGAGCCAAAGAACGCGCTCGTCAAACAATATCAGCGCCTGTTCGAAATGGAGAACACGGAGCTCACCTTCCAGGACGAGGCGCTGAACGTCGTCGCCAAGAAGGCCATCGAACGGCGCACCGGCGCGCGCGGCCTGCGCTCCATCATGGAGGGCATCCTGCTCGACACCATGT
>DAITNE010000001.1:20462-22808 GCA_036834765.1 Methylocella sp. | reverse complement strand
CGCGTTACGCGGCGAGACTGAGCGAAACCGCGCGGGGCGTCGAGCTGATTTAGTTCCCGCGATTGGCTAAAGGGTTCGCTTCACGCGTCGGGCAGCGCAGCGGCGACAAGCTCGCGGCAGCGTAAAAGCCGTGCATATTCGGCCGCATCGACAAGGATTTGCCCTTGCTCGGACTCGCCGTGGGCCGCCTCGTCCCGTTCCGTGGCTGCGGCGTGAGCGCCGCGCAACGCCGCCTCCAGTTTCGCGATCCGCGCATTGGCGAGTTCGAGATGGACCTCGACTTTGCCGAAGGTCTTTACGCCGCTCGAAGCACCGGTGGCCGCCGCTTTGGCAAAGCGTTTTGAGGCCGGGCGCTCCTTCTTGCCGAAATCATATTCAATGATCATGGCTTCTCCAATCGGGACGGCGATTTCGCCCGCGCCGGACGCCCGCGCCGCCGCCAAAGTAGAAGAATGACTTGGTCCGCGCCGCAGCGCAAGCCGCAATCGCCGGGAGGAAAGCTCCGGCACAGGAGGCAGAAGCCAAAGAGCATGATCGGTTCAAATTTCAAATCCTCATACTCCGGCCTCTTGAAGCCGACCGGGCCGCTCCATAGCTTTTTGCCGCCGCCCGCGCGTCAAGCCCCGCCCGGCTCGCGCTTGATCGCAAATCGAAACGAGGGTCGCAGCCGTCTTGAGCGTCGGGGGCGCTGCAGCAACCTGGATTTAAGGAGAAGAGTCATGAACATCCGTGATCTTGTTCCTTGGACGCGAGGCTCGGACCAAACCCCGGATTTTTTCCGCGACGAAGGACTGAGCAGCCTTTCCACACTCCACCGTGAGATGAACAGGCTGTTTGAAGACGTTCTTCGCGGGTTCGACGCACCCTCGTTGTTCGGCCGTAGACATGCTCTTGCGAGCATGAACTGGCCGCGCATAGAGGTGAATGAAACCGACAAGGAGATCGTCGTTTCGGCGGAGATTCCGGGTCTCGACGAAAAGGATGTGGAGCTCCTGATCAGCGACGGTCGGCTGATCCTTCTTGGCGAAAAGAAAGCCGAAGTCGAATACAAGGACCGCCAGTTCAGCGAACGGTTTTATGGGCGGTTCGAACGCCAGATTCCGCTTGGCGTCGACATCGCGGAAGACAAGGTCGAGGCCTCTTTCAAGAATGGCGTTTTGAAAGTGACCTTGCCGAAGAGCGTCGCGGCTCAGGCGAAGATGAAGCGCATCGAGATCAACGCACCGACCAAGCATTAGGCTGGATAGATCATGCGAAGCGCATGATCACCGCGTCGATGGCGAGGCGATCGCCAGCCTCCGCGCAGACCGCCTCGACCGTCGCGTCGCGTTCGGCGCGAAGAACAGTCTCCATCTTCATCGCTTCGATCACGCAAAGGGGTTGCCCGGCCTTCACCTCGTCGCCCGCCGCGACATGGATCGCCTTGAGGAGGCCGGGCATGGGGCTGGTCACCGCGGCAGACCCTTCGGCGCGGATCACTTGCGGCATCAGCGCCGCGAGTTCGGCCTCGCGCCGCGTCAGCACATAAGCGTCGACGGCGACGCCGCGATGCGTCAGCGCATAGCCGTTGAGGATCGGCCGCACGCCGACCGCGATGCGCGCGCCGTCGACTGATCCCCGCCAGACAGGCTGGCCCGCGCCCCAGTCCGACGCGCAAAGACGGGCCGCCGCGCTCTCCTCGAAACGGACGAGGAGCCCGTCCTCGCCTTCCTCGATTTGAACGTCGTGACGCGTGCTTCCCAGAAACACGCTCAGGGCGCCGTCGACGCTCTGCGGCTTGAGGCCGGGCGTCTGGCCGGAGATCAGCCGCCTGCGCCGGTTCATCCTGTGATCAATCGAGGCGGCGACGGCGGCAAGACGCAGCGACAGCTCGCCCGCCGTCGCGCGGGGCGTGAAGCCGGCCGGAAATTCTTGCGCGATGAAGCTGGGCGAGAGTTCGCCCTTTCGCCAGCGCGGGTGGTCCATCAGCGCGGCGAGAAAGAGCGCGTTGTGGCGAACGCCGCCAACGGCGAGCTGATCGAGCGCGTCAGCCTGCGCCTCGATCGCCGCGGCGCGGTCGCCCGCGTGGGTGATGAGCTTCGCCATCAGCGGATCATAGTCGACCGGGATTTCCGCCCCCTCGAAGACCCCCGAATCGAGGCGCAGCGTGACGCCCTCGCGGCGGCTTTCCGGCGGTGGCCGCCAGCGGACAAGCCGCCCGGCCGAGGGCAGGAAGCCCTGCTCGGGATCCTCGGCGTAGATGCGGGTTTCGATGGCCCAACCGCTGAGATGCACGTCGGGCTGCCGGATCGAGAGATGTTCGCCGGCGGCGATGCGGATCATCTGTTCGACGAGGTCGACGCCGGT
>DAITNE010000001.1:0-20362 GCA_036834765.1 Methylocella sp. | reverse complement strand
AGAGATGTTCGCCGGCGGCGATGCGGATCATCTGTTCGACGAGGTCGACGCCGGTAATGAGTTCCGTCACCGGATGCTCGACCTGCAGCCGCGTGTTCATCTCCAGAAAGAAGAAATTCCTCTCTTGATCGACGATGAATTCGACCGTGCCCGCCGAATCGTAGCCGACCGCGCGGGCCAGCGCGACCGCCTGATCGCCCATCGCCTCGCGCATCGCCGCGTCGACGAAAGGCGAGGGCGCCTCCTCGATCACCTTCTGGTGGCGGCGCTGGATCGAACATTCGCGCTCGCCGAGATGGATGACGGAGCCGTGCCTGTCGCAGAGCAGCTGAATCTCGATATGGCGCGGATCGGCGATGAATTTCTCGATAAAGACGCGATCATCGCCAAACGATGATTTCGCCTCCGATCTTGCGCGGTCGATGGCCTCCATCAGCTCCGGCGCGGAAGCGGCGATGCGCATGCCCCTGCCGCCGCCGCCGGCGGAGGCCTTGATCATCACCGGATAGCCGATGCCTTCAGCGATTAGCGCGGCGTGGCCGGCATCCTCGAAGATGCCGATAAAGCCCGGGACGACCGATACGCCCGCTGCGCGGGCGAAATTCTTGGCGGCGATCTTGTCGCCCATGGCCTCGATCGCCGTCGCGTTCGGGCCGATGAAAACAATCCCCTCGCGCCCCAGCGCCCGCGCGAACGCCGCCCGCTCGGAAAGAAATCCGTAGCCGGGATGCACAGCCTCGGCGCCGCTTGCCTTGCACGCAGCAACGATCCGTTCGATGTCGAGATAGGAATGCTCGGACGCCGCCGGGCCGATCGCTATGGCGTCATCCGCCATGCGGACATGCAGGGCGTCCTTGTCGGCTTCCGAATAGACCGCGACCGTCGCAATGCCCATCGCCCGCGCGGTCCGGATCACCCGGCAGGCGATCTCTCCGCGATTCGCGATGAGTATTTTTGTAAACATTCTGGCCCTCGATCGCGGCCTTTGGGCGCCGCGAGCGTGACGGTTCAGCTCGCGGTGACGTCGCATGCTTTGTAGGCGGGCCCCGGTCCGCGGACAAGGAGGAGACGTGGCCGGCGGCGGAGGCTCTCGGACTTTTCTTGATCTGCCTCAATTCATTTCACATGGCCGCCGGGTAGTGTCCGCCGCAATCAATCGGGGGGGCGAAACGGCGTGAGACAAAAACCAGTGCGGCGCATTGGCGGCGCCCCCCAAGAAGGCACGGAGCTGACAAGATGAACGAAATAAAGCCTCTGCGGCCGGCCGCGGACGAACTCCTGTCCGCGGACGCGTTCGAGGCCGCGATCCGCGCGGTCGGGACCGAGCGTTATCACGACAAGCACGCGTTCCATAAGCTTCTGCACGGCGGCAAGCTCAGCAAAGCGCAGGTCCAGGCTTGGGCGCTCAACCGCTATTGCTACCAGGAGGCCGTGCCGCGCAAGGACGCCGCCTTCATGAGCCGGGTGCATGATCGGGAATTGCGGCGCGCATGGATCAGCCGCATCCACGACCACGATGGCCTTGGCGACGAACCGGGCGGGATCGAACGCTGGCTCATCCTGACCGACGGTCTCGGGCTCGACCGCGAATATGTCACCTCGATGCGCGGCGCGCTGCCGGCGACGCGGCACATCGTCGAATCCTATGTCCGCTTCGTGCGCGAGCAGCCGCTCGTCGTCGCGGTCGCCTCCTCGCTCACCGAGCTGTTCGCGCCCTCGATCCATCGCGAGCGCATCGCCGGCATGCTCGAAAACTACGCCTTCATCGGCGATGATGTGATGGCCTATTTCAAGCGGCGGTTGACGCAGGCCCCGCGCGACGCCGAGTTCGCGCTCGCCTATGTGAAGGCGAATGCGAAGACCCGCGCGAAGCAGGACGCCTGCGTCGCAGCGGTGCGCTTCAAATGCGACGTGCTCTGGGCGCAGCTCGACGTCTTGAACCACGCCTATGTCACGCCGGGCCTGATCCCGCCGGGCGCCTTCGTTCCGGCGCCGTAGATCACGAACGTCATTGCGAGCTTCAGGCGAAGCCGGATGCCGGTCCGCCTGAAGCGGGGCGCTGGCGAAAAAACGGGACTGGGGTTTGGCGTCGACGCCATCGCGGCGTTATGAGATCCCGGTGGCGTAACGCATCGGGAGGACGCCGTGATCTTCCGCCAGTTATTCGATCAGACTTCGGGAACATACGCCTATCTGCTCGCAAGCCGCCGCGGCGGCGAGGCGCTGATCATCGACCCCGTGCTGGAGAAGGTCGATCGCTATCTGCAGCTTGTGAGAGAACTCGAGCTGAAGCTCGTCAAGGCGGTGGACACGCATCTGCACGCCGACCACATCACCGGCCTTGGCGCGCTTCGCGATAAGACCCGTTGCATTACCGTGATGGGCGAGCAAAGCAAGGCCGACGTCGTGTCGATGCGGCTCGCCGATGGCGAGCGGCTCACAATCGAGGGGATCGCGCTCGACGTGATCTACACGCCGGGCCACACCGACGATTCCTACAGCTTCATCATGCCGGACCGCGTGTTCACGGGCGACACGCTGCTCATTCGCGGCACAGGCCGCACCGATTTCCAGAACGGAGATCCCCGCCAGCAATATGAGTCGATATTCGGTCGGCTGTTGACGCTACCGGACGCGACGCTGGTCTATCCCGCGCATGACTACAAGGGCGACACGGTGTCGACGATCGGCGAGGAGAAGGCCTGGAACCCGCGGCTGCAGGTCAAGTCGGTCGATGAATATGTCGCGGTGATGAACAGCCTACACCTCCCCAATCCGAAAATGATGGACGTCGCTGTGCCGGCCAACATGAGGATCGGCATACATCAGGAGGAGATCGCGCGCCGCGGCTGGGCGCTCTCGGCGCGGGAGGCCATGGCTCTCGTCGGCGCAGCCGACGTCGCGCTCGTCGACTTGAGGGAGGATAGCGAGCGCGAGCGGAATGGCGAAATCCCTGGCTCGCTGCATGTGCCCTATCCCGCCTTGCAGGAGGCCATCGCGCAGGGCGGCGCGCTGCGCGAACTTGCGACTTCCGCCGGCAAGCGGATTTTGTTTTATTGCGCCTTTGGCGAGCGCTCGTCCATGGCGGTGCAGTGGGCGCAGGATGCGGGGTTCGTCTCCGCGCGCCATATGGAGGGCGGCCTCGACGCCTGGAAAAAGGCCTCAGGCCCGTTGGCGCGATGAAGACGTCGTTAGCTGCCTCCCCGCGCGATGCTGCGCCGAACTAAAACAAGCCCTCGTCGGCGAACCAATGTTTGCCCTTGACGATGATTTCCGTTTGGTCCGCGTCTGAGCCCACAACATCCGCCTTCTGTCCCCTGAGGACGAGGATGCAACCTTTCCAATCGGTCTTGAACGGTAGGCGCCCGCCGTTGATGCTGGCGAGGGAGCGTTCATGCGCCTCCGCCCAACTCGGGCAGAATTGCGTTGTCTTCGGCATGGTCTTGACTGCGGCGGAGGCCGGGATCGTCACGAATGCGATTGCTCCTGTGGCGATGAGAGCGATCTTGAAACGCATATCCGGCCTCCTTTTTACAGCCCTCGCGTCACATGCCCTTCATGTGATCCATGTGGTCTTCGTGGCCTTCGCCCGCGGGTGCCTTCGCCCCTATCGACTCGACGAAGAAAGTCACATCGCTCGTTCCGGCTTTCTCGAAGGTGAGGGTTCCCTTGAAACTTCCCCCCTCCTTCAGCGGCTGCTTCAGATCTTCCAGCATGAGATGATAGGAGCCGGGTTTCAGCGCGATCTCGCCATGAGCGGGAATCACGACGCCGTCGGTCACGGGGCGCATGGTCGCGACGCCGTTGGTCGTCGCCATTTCGTGGATGGCGACGCTGCCCGCGACCTCGGCCGTGGCGGAGACGAGGCGGTCCGGCTCCGCGCCCCCGTTCTTGATCACGACATAGCCGGCCGCGACCTTGGCGCCGCCCGGCGTCGCGCGCGACCAGGGATGGATGATTTCGAGGGCGCCGAGCTTGAACTCATGCGCAAAGGCGCCGTGTGCGGCGAAAATCAGGATGGAGGACGCCAGAAAAAGCGCGGCGAAGGCTGTAAAGGAACGGCGAATAAGGTTCGACATGCGTTTGTCTCCACGCGGGGCCAGCGCCGGATATCCGACGCGCATGAGCCCGGTCTGAACAGGGGGGAAGGAAGCGGATGAGCTGGGTTCAGGCCGGTTGCGGCGGCGCGCGGGGCTGCCGTTGATTTCGCTCAGGCGAAAGGATGAGGCCGTCATTTGCGCCCACCGTCGAGGGCGCCATGGGGATCGGCTGTCGGGCGTCGAGGCCGGCGGCGATCGGGGGCGCGGCCAACGGCGCGCACATCGGACAGCCAATCAAGCAGCAGCCCGGCGGATGCGAATGATCCGACGGGTTGTCGCGCGGCGCCTGCGCCCCGCAGATGACGGCGCCGGGCTGAGCGGCGAGAGCCGCCGCGCCGAGGAGGGGCTGGGCCGCGATGAGCCAGGCCGCCGCAAGCGCGATCCAAACGCTCCATCCATTGCGCCGCAATAGCATCACGACCGGTCGCGCCCCCGTTTTCCGGCCGCAGGCGTAGCATGGCGCTCGCGGGAAGGAAACGGGCGAGTCCCCGCGGCGGCGAGGGTCACACGTTGCGGCGGAACAGGGCGAGTGCGTCGGCTATTCTTTTGCGCGTCGCGCCGGGCGCGATCACCTCGTCGATATAGCCGCGCGCGGCGGCGGCATGGGGCGAAGCGCCGGCATCCTCGCCAGCGCCCGCGCCGATCAGTGCGATCCGCGCCGTCGGCCAGGCGAAATTGACGGCGAAACCATCATCGCGGCCAAGATGTTTCGAGCCCATGACGACGTAGGCGCCGCCAAAGGCGTTGCGCGTGACGATGGTCACTTTCGGCGCGCTCGCCGCGCCATAGGCGAAGATGAGCTCGGCGACCTCTCTGGCGAGGCCGCCGTGTTCCTGCGCGAGCCCCGGCAGGAAGCCGGGCGCGTCGACGAAGGTCACGATGGGGACTCTGAAACAATCGCAAAAGCGCACGAAGCGCGCCGCCTTGCGCGCGGCGTCCGAGTCGAGAACGCCGGCGAGAACCGTCGGCTGATTGGCGACGACGCCGACAGTGCGGCCGTCGATGCGGCCAAAGCCGGTGACGATATTGCGCGCATGGGCCTCCCCTATCTCGAAGAAATCGCCCTCGTCGACGGTTTTTTCGATCAGCTCCTTTATGTCATAGGCTTGAAGGGGATTTTCCGGAACGAGCGTGTCGAGCGAGGGATCCTGCCGCTCCACATCGTCGAAGCTCGGCCACTCCGGAACGC
This sequence comes from Methylocella sp., assembly GCA_036834765.1. GTDB lineage: Bacteria > Pseudomonadota > Alphaproteobacteria > Rhizobiales > Beijerinckiaceae > Methylocapsa. The sequence goes on along the minus strand of DAITNE010000001.1, from coordinate 15,073 downwards.
CGCCACCGTTGGAGGCGGGCAGAAAATCGATGAGCCGGCGCAATTGCTTGAGCGCCTCGAAATCATTGGCATAGGCGCGATCGCAAAGGCCCGTTTTCGCCGCATGAACGTGGGCGCCGCCAAGCTCATCGGCGGCGACGGCCTCGTTGGCGATCGTTCTGACGATCTCCGGGCCGGTGACGAAAAGATGGCTCGTGTTCTCGACCATGAAGACGAAATCGGTCAGCGCCGGCGAAAATGCATCGGCGCCGGCGCACGGTCCCATGATCAGCGAAATCTGCGGGATGATGCCGGAGGCGCGGATATGGCCTTGGAAGATCTCGCCATAGCCCGCGAGCGCCGCGACGCCCGCCTCGAGGCGCGCGCCGCCTGAATCGAACAGGCCGACGATGGGCGCGCGGGCGCTGAGCGCCATATCCTGCGCCCGGGCGATTTTTCGCGCATGGGCCGCATTGAGCGCGCCGCCCTGGACGGTGAAGTCCTTGGCGTAGACATAGACCGCGCGGCCGTTGACGGCGCCCCAGCCCGCGATGACGCCATCGCCCGAATCCTGCGGGTCCGACCCGGCGTCGGCGGCGATGTCGAATTCCGCGAACGAGCCGGGATCGAGTAAAAGCTCGATGCGCTCGCGCGCTGTGAGTTTTCCGCGCGCGTGTTGCCTCTCGATTTGCGCCGTTTGGTTAGGCGCGGACTGTACGGGAGAGGGTTTCACGGCTCTGCACGCGGCGCCTCGGCGCGCACGGCGCGCAGCAACCCTGCCGCGGCCTCCATCTCTGTCCATCGTCGGGCCCGCCGCGCCAGCGCCTCGTCATCGGCGCCCCAGATTTTCGTCTGGAAATCCTCATCGACATGGGCCGCCTCCCATGCCTCCTGCGGCGTCACGACGCCATCAGCCACCGCGAGCGCGAGCAGCGCCGACCCGGTCAGCGTCGTCATCACGTGCAGCGCGGCGAGGGCGAAAGGCGCGGCGGCGCCGGTTCCCGCTACGCGCTTCCCCGCCGCGAGGATGGCCTGCCTCGCCGCTTCCGGCTGTTCGACGTAATGGACGCCCTCGGCGCAAATCAACCGCGCGCCAAGCTTTTCGCGGGCGAAATCGAGGACCTTGTCCCAGCGCGCCGCCTGCGTCTTCGCCAGCGCCTCGGGTTCGCCGGCGCGATAGCAGACGAGATCGGAGGCGCCATAGCGGGCGATGTCCTCCGCCGTCGCGTCGATCGCCTGCGCTACGCCATCGATAGCGCTGTTGGCCATCCGCGTCAGCGGCATGGCGGCGGGATCGATGAATTCGGCTTGGCGCGCCCATTCCTGCGCGAGCGCCTGACCCGCCTCCAGGGTCGGCGCTGCGAAGGCGTTGCGGCCGGGCGTTTTAGCGGGGCGCCCGTCGAGCAGAAGCGCGTAAGCGCCGTCCCGCTCCGCGGCGGCGGCCTCCTTGTAGAAGCGCTTCGGCAGCGCCTTTTGCAGATCGCGCCGCGCCATGGCTATGGGGTCGATCGGCCCAATGGCGCCGGCCTCGCGGTTCGCTTCGCCAGTCTTGTCCTGGCCTGTCTTGTCCTGGCTCATGCCTCGATGAGATGGCGCAATTCGGCGAAATCCGCAACGATCCGTTCGGCTCCGGCGCGGCTAAGCTCGGCCGGGCTGTGATAGCCCCAGGCGACGCCGATCGCGCGAACGCCCGCGCTGGCGGCCATCTCCATGTCGAACCTTGTGTCCCCGATCATATAGGTCGCGGCGGGCGCGACGCCCGTTTCGGCCATGGCCGCGAGGATCATGTCCCGCGCCGGCTTCGAGGGATGGCCGTCGGCCGTCTGCACCGTTTTGAAGCTGTCGCGCCAGCCGGTGCGCTCGAACAAATGGTCGACGCCCCGGCGCGCCTTTGCCGTGGCGATGCCGAGCGTCACGCCCTCTTTGCCGGCGAGCGCGGCGATCGTTTCCCGCGCGCCGGGGAAAAGCGGCTCCGCGAAATCGGCAGCCGCGCGAATCTGCGTCCACGCCTCGCGATAGGCTTGCGACAGGCTCTCGACCGGCCCCTCGGCGCCGGCGAAGACCGTGAAGGCTTCGCGCAGGGACAGCCCGACGATCGAGAGCGAGGCCGCGCGGCTCGGCGGCCTGATGTTAAGCGCTGCGAAAGCGCGCCGCTGCGCCTCGACGATGTAGTCCTGGCTGTCGATAAGCGTGCCGTCCAGGTCGAAAATGACGAGCTTCAATTCGGCGTCTTTCGTTCGTCGCAAGGCCGGAAGTCGTTCGGCCTCGCGCCCGCGGCTGGTCACGTTTTCAGCCGCTTCGGGCCGCCGCGCTCATGTTAGGGTTGGCGTCCGCCGTCGGTTTCATCCACGGTAGCGCAGCCGGGCGATCTCCGTCATAGAGCCGCGCGGGTGGAAACCCCTTCGCGGCCCTGCGACAATTTCTGTGAGCCCTATGAGCAAACAAGAAAAATCCCTGTTCATGACCGTCCTGATGACCCCCGACATGGCCAATTTCTCCGGCCACGTACACGGTGGATCGATCCTGAAGCTGCTCGATCAGGTGGCCTACGCCTGCGCCGCCCGATAATCCTATGTCGTCACCGTCTCGCTCGACCAAGTGATCTTCAAGGAGCCGATCAAGGTCGGCGAACTCGTGACCTTCAGCGCCAACGTCAATTATGTGGGCCGCACCTCGATGGAGGTCGGCATCAAGGTGGTGGCGGAGAGCCTCATCACGAAAGACAAGCGCCATACCAACTCGTGCTACTTCACGATGGTCGCGCTGAATGAGGACGGCAGGTCCCGCCGCTGTGCCGCCGCTTGAAATCGAGACGGAGGTCGAGCGACGCCTCTTCGAGGCCGGCAAGATGCGCAAGCAAATGCGTCAGGAGATCATGGCGCGTAACAAGGCGCTGCATGTCGGCATCCCGGACTGAGAGGCCAATGTGCTGGGGAGCGCCCCGCACATCGGCCATTTTTCAGGAAATGGACGCGATCTAGTCTTGAAGCGGTGCGACGGCGATCGCTTGACGCGATTTTCATTATAGACAATAAATTTTATGGATTGTATTTGGCTTTTTTATAAGGGGTAGGGTCCTAGGTCGAAAATGAGCGGAATTCCGAAATTATCCGGGCTCGCCTGGCGCAATCTGGCGGCCGTGGGCGCTGTCGTCGTCGCGATCGGCCTCATTGCAGTCAAGAACCTGCACGCCAGCGTCGCCGACCCCTTGCTCAACGTCTCCTACGACCCGACGCGCGAACTCTATCAAAGCATCAACAAGCAATTCACCGCCGCTTATGCAGCGAAGACCGGCGAAGCGGTGAATATCAGACAGTCGCACGGCGGCTCCTCCCGTCAGGCGCGCGCGGTGATCAGCGGCGAACAGCCGGCCGACGTCGTGACCCTCGGGCTTTATTCCGATGTCGATGCGCTACGCAAGCGCGGCCTCATCGCGGACGGCTGGGCGGACCGCCTGCCGCATCACTCGCAACCCTATTTCTCCACCATCGTTTTCGTGGTGCGACGGGGCAACCCGAAAGACATCCGCGATTGGCCCGATCTCATCAAGCCCGGCGTTTTCGTCATCACGCCGAATCCGAGAAGCTCCGGCAATGGCAAGCTCAGCGCGCTCGCGGCCTGGGGCGCCGCCATTCATCGCGGCGCCACGGAGGACGAAGCGCGCGCCTACCTCAAGGCGCTCTACCAGCATGTGCCGGTGCTGGATTCCGGCGCCCGCGGCTCCGCCAACACGTTTGCGCTGGAGAATGTCGGCGACGTTCACCTCACCTGGGAAGACGAGGCGTTGCGCGAGGTCGCCGACTCGAAGGGCGATCTGGAGATCGTGCATCCTTCGGTCAGCATCATCGCCGAACCCTATGTCGCCTGGGTCGACGCCAACGTCGCCCGTCACAAGACGGAAGGCCTCGCCAAGGCCTATCTGGAATTTCTGTTCACCGATGAGGCGCAGGAGACCATCGCGAAGCTCGGGTTCCGGCCGATCAACGCCGCGATCCTGGCGAAAAATTCCGACCGGCTGCCGAAGCTCGATCTCTTCCCAATTACCCTGATCGCCAGGGATTGGGACGACGCGAACCAGAAGTTCTTCGCCGACAATGGCGTCATCGATACCGTGCTGCCGCCGGCGACGCATTAGTCCAAGGTTCCTTTCCGTTTTCAAGGCCGCAAGCCCATGCTCGCCCCGACCAACCAGGACCCGCCCGCCGGCCGCTTCAGCCGGTTGATCCGCTGGAACTATACGCAGGCGGAGCTGCGCGCCGATCTGATCGCTGGCCTGACGGTCGCCGCGATCTCCCTGCCGCAAGGCATGGCCTATGCGCTGCTCGCCGGCGTCGATCCGCGCTTCGGGCTCTATTCGGCGATCGTGGTGACGGCGGTCGCCTCGATCTTCGGCTCGTCGTCGCTTCTCATCAACGGGCCGACCAGCGCGATCTCGCTGGTCGTTTTCAGCGCGCTCGCCTTTCTCGATCCCGACGACAAGACCGACATCGCCGAGGCCTTGGTGCTGCTTGGCGTCATGGTCGGAACCATCCAGATTTTCATCGCCGTCTTCAAGCTCGGCGACCTCACCCGCTATATTTCCGAATCGGTGATCCTCGGCTTCATGCTGGGCGCATCGCTGCTGCTGGGGGTCGGCCAGATCGCCAATCTGCTTGGGGTCCGCCAACTCGGCACGGGTCATCAGGACATCTGGACGCGCCTGTGGCTGACGCTGACCAAGGGCGATCCTTTAAATCCGCGCGCGATCGCGATCAGCGTGGCGACCATCGTTCTGGCGCTCCTCCTGCGCCGGCTGGTGCGCGCCTACCGGCTGCCGCAGCTCGACATGCTGGCCGCTCTGGTCATCGTTTCCGGCACCGCCTTTCTGCTCGGCTGGACGCTGCCCGGCCTCGACGGCAAGCGCCTCGTCGAGATCGCTGGAACCGTGCCGGCCAGCCTGCCCGAGCCGCATATTCCGGAGATCGAGTTCGGCTGGATCGGGCAGCTCTCGTCGAGCGCTCTCGCCATCGCCTTCCTCGGCCTTCTCGAAGCGCTGGCGATCGCCAAATCCATCGCCCATACGACGCGCCAGCCGCTCGACTATAACCGACAGTGCCTCGCCGAAGGCCTCGCCAATCTCGCCGGCGGATTTTTTCGCTGCCTGCCTGGCTCCGGCTCGCTGTCGCGCTCTGCGATCAATTTCCAGGCGGGCGCCCTGACCCGCTTTTCGGGCATCGTCGTTGCGGTCGCCGTCGCCCTCGCCGTGCTTTTGTTCGCTCCGTTGACGCGCTTCATTCCAAAGGCGGCGCTGGCTGGCCTTCTGGTCCTGACGGCGTCGCGGCTGATCGACATTACGCGCCTGCGCTATGCCTTCGCCGCCACCAAATTCGATGCCGGGCTCGTCATCATCACGGCGCTCGTCGCCGTCTTCGTCGGCGTCGAATATTCGATTCTCGCCGGCGTCCTGCTGTCGATGGCGCTGTTCATCCCGCGCGCGTCGAAATTGAAGAGCAGGGAACTCGTCGTCAGCCCCGAGCGCGTGGTGCGCGAACGCCTTCCGAGCGATCCGCCGAACCCTGACCTGATCCTGATCGATCTCGAGGGGGAGCTTTTCTTTGGCGCCGCGCCCGAACTCGAACGCGCCCTCGACGACGTGCTGAAACGGGCAACGGCGCAGCGCACGCGCTATGTCGTGCTGCGCGTCAAACGCGTGCGCAATCCGGACATGGTCTGCCTCGAACGCATCGACCATTTCCTGCATGAGGCCGAAAAACATGGGGTGACGGTGCTGCTCGCGGGCGTCAGGCCCGATTTCTTGGCGGCGATCAAGAACCTTCACTTCCTCGACCGCTATCCGGCCGACCTTGTCTATGTAGAGGAAGACGAAGACTATTCGGCGACGCTCAAAGCGGTGCGCCGAGTCTATGAGCTGCTCGCGGCGGCGAAGGCCGGCGAGGGCAGCGCGGAAACCGACGCGGACCAAAGCCACCAGGAGAAATTATACTATCTCGTTTGAGGCCCATGCGCCCGCGTCGACCGGCACCGCGTTCGCGAGTCAGGGCGCGCTGCGCCGCCCGAACGAGACCGCATAGGCGGCACCGCGCGTGTCGATCACCGGATCGTCACTCTCCTCGATTCCGTCGGTCAGCGAGGTCGGCAGGAACAAGAGCTTCTTTTGCGCTTCGAGGCTGTCCGGAACCGCCTTGTCGATGGTCAGGACTCCGAGGTCGACGATCTTTCGGTCGTCGGGCCACGGCTTTGAACCATCCTTCGTCTGATCCTCGGGCACCGCGAGCTGCGCCTTGAGTTGAAACCTCACAGGCCCGTTCTTGAGGCGGTTCGGCAGCTCATCGACGAGAAAATCGGGCGCCTTCGCCGCGGCTTCGGCTGGATCGAGATGGACGGTCTTTTCCGGGACGACCTGATAGCGCACGGCCTGCCTTGCGCCATCCTTGTTGACGAAGACGAAGGCGTTGACGCCGAAATATTCCTCGTCCGCGAAGCTGTCCGGCGTATGCGTCGATCCGAAGGCGAGCGGAACGCTCGGGTGCGTCGAGGCGAATTGTTCGAGCGGCGTCGGGTGGGGCGCGTCTTTCGGGCTTTGCGAGACGGCCGTGAGAAGTGCGACGAAATCCTCGCCCGTGCCGACAGGGAAGAAATGCAGCGAATTGGTCACCATGTCGGTGTCGCTGCCGTCCGGCAGATGATATTTTATCGAAATGCCGTGTGGGTTCGCGTTCGGATCGCCGTCTGGAATGTTCGGGACGCCGGTCGCGTCGGAGAAGCGCACGGTGACGGGGATTTTCGCGCCGGTGAAGATGGCGGCCTTGCTCAGAGCGGCGGCTTCCGGCGTCGCGGTGAAGAAGCCCTCGACGACGACGCCCTTGGCGTGATTGGCGCGAAAGCCCGGATGAACGCCGAAGATCTTGTTCATCACGTCGACGAGCTGCGTCGGGACGTCTGCGTCCTGCGCCATGACGGGGGCTGATCCCGCCAGGATCGTCGAAGCGGCGGTGAGGGCCTTTAGCAATGTCTTCGTCATGATTGCCTCCCGGTGTGTGCGGGGTTCGGGGCGAATGCCGCGAAGGGCCGACCTTGGCTGATCGATGTCGCTTGATTGAGCTTGGCTGGTTCACCAGAAAAATTATCTGAACTTTACCTCGGTATCACGTCGGCGAAACGTCGAGCAAGCGAGAGCCGGGCGGCGGCGCTAACGTTTCCGCCAGCTTCATTGCCGTTTCCCACGCATCATGCTACGCGCGGCCATGCTCGAAGGTCTGCCGCCCAATAACGCCGCCTACGTCATGCGCCTCTCCTGCGACGAGGCCACCGCGCGCGCGGTCTCCGATATCATCATCGAGACCTTCGATGCCGCCGAGGCCGCCGTCGCCGCCTTCGAGGAGGCGCCCACCACCAAAGACTGGAAGGGCGGTCCGTGGCTTGTCGAGGCCTATTTCGGCGCGGCGCCGGACGAAGCCAATCTGCACGCGCTGATCGCCTCCATCGCGGGTGAGGACGTCGCCGCGCGAGCAGTATTTGGCCGCATCGACGCAAGGGACTGGGTGGCCTCGTCCCTCGAAGGGCTGAAGCCGGTGCGGGCCGGCCGCTTCATCGTGCATGGATCGCACAGCCGCGACGAGGTGTGGGTCAACGACATCGCCATCGAGATCGACGCGGCGCTGGCCTTCGGCACCGGCCATCACGGGACGACGCGCGGCTGTCTCTTGATGCTCGATCGCATCGCGCGCCGGCGCCGTCCGCGCACCATTCTCGACATCGGGACGGGGACCGGCGTTCTCGCCATCGCCGCCGCGAAACTGTTCAAGCGCCCGATTCAGTCCTGCGACATCGATCCCGTGTCGGTTGCGACGGCCGCCGATAACGCGCGGCGAAATGGCGCCGGCGCCTTCGTCGATCCGGTGCTGGCGGATGGCGCCGCGCATGACGCGTTGCGCAAAGGCGCGCCTTACGATCTCGTCTTCGCCAATATTCTCGCGCGTCCCCTCTGCGGGCTGGCGCCGCAGATCGCGCAACTGACCGACATGGGCGCCGATATCGTCCTATCGGGGCTGCTCGCGCGCGATGTCCCGGGCGTCCTTGTCGCCTACCGCAGGCAGGGCATAATGCTGGCCAAGCGCCTCGATATCGAAGGCTGGGCCACGCTGCTGATGCAAAAGCGCTGATCGTGCTTCAAGAGAGCGTTTTTGTGCGCGCGAAGGCGAGCCGCAGCCTCGCGAGGGTCAGGGTGCGCAGTCCGGCGATGTCCGCGGCCATCACGATGAGGGCGTAGATCGCGGCGCCGGCGGCGATCTGAACGGCGAGCGTCGCAACTCCCGGATCGCGCTCGCGCATCGGCAGAACGACCGCCGCCATCGCGGCATTGGCGAGAATGATCGCGCCAATGTCCCGCGCGCGCGGCCATTTCGGCCCCGCCGCGGTAGCGAAACCGATCAGCGTAAGGAGGGAGGCGAGCAGCGCGCCGGCCTGCGCGATGGCGAGGCTGGAGGCGCCCTCGCCGTGCGGCAGAACGAAGATGAGGAGCGGGTCGACGGCGCAAGCGACGAGAGCGGCCGCGATCAAAGGCCATGTCCTCTTCTCGATCTGGAAGATCGGGGCGATCGCATATTGGATGATCGCCATGCAGAAGAGCCCGGTCATCATCAGTGTCAGCAGAACGCTGAATGGGCCGCGAAACTGCTCCGGTACGATCAACAGCTGGATGGAGGGCAAGGTCAGCCAGATGCCGGTGCAGGCCGGCAGAACCATGGCGAAGACGATCGTCATGTTGCGGCCGATTTGCCGCCGCGCCTCCTTCGGTCCGCGCGTCTCATGGGTTGCGACGGCGATCTGGAACAGGACGATGTCGAGCGCCGAGCCGACCGCCTGAATGGCCTTCGATCCGAAATCATAGGCGAGCGAAAACTGGCCGGTTTCGGAGAAGCCGTAGAGAGCTGCGAGGATCGAGCGGTTGGCCAGCGGGATCGACAGATAGAGCAGATTGGCGGCGACGATCGGCATGCCGTAGCGCATCAGCGCCTCCGCGACCGGCGCGCGCGCCAGCTTCGGGTCCGATGTCGGATCGATGAGGGCCGCGCGGGCGGTGAAAACCGATCCGCCAAGGCTGATGATGCCGCCGATCAGCGTCATTTTGGCCGAGCCGAACCAGAAGGCGCCCCCGCCCATCAGCGCGAAGGTCAGGATATTCTTGACCAGCACCAGGCGCGCGAACAGCCGGTCGTGGAAACGGGCGCGAACGAGGGCCGTGTAATAGTCGAACAGACCATTGACGACGGCGACGCCGAGCGCCAGCAGAATCAGGCTGTTCGATAGGGCGAAGGTAACGCCGGAGAGGAGCAGAAGGCAGGCGCCGGCCACAATCCCGATGGCGATGATGGCGAAGCCGAAGTCGAGCGTCGCTCGGAGCGTCGGGTCCTCGAGCCGGATGCGCTCCGAATAGAAGCGGGTCGCGCCGAGCCGGATCCAGTCGAAAAAAGCGGTCTGCACCGCAATCGCCGTCGCATGGGCGAGGGCGAAGCGGCCATATTCCTCAGGCCCGAGAAATTTCGCGACGAGAAGCCCGACCGCGAAATTGAACAGAATGTTGCAGAAGAAGGCGAGAAATACGGTCATGGCGGCGTCACGGCCGGGCTTGTCGCGGAGGTGACGCGCAGGGACGGGGCGCGAGAAGAAAAATCCATGAAGGTCGCAGCAATCCTGTTGCGTCGGAAACCCGTCGACAAGCAAGCGCCGGGCCGGGCTGAGGCTTAGCGGAGCGTCGCTTTGGCATCGAACCACCCCACCGATCGCCAGGGCGATTTCCCTGGTTTGAACCCTTTTCGCGCGCGCCCTTAGCGGTCAGGGGCGGTTTGCCGCTGTTTTGCAATCGCCTTGCGACCCTCGCGCCGGCCGCTACGCAAAAGATTAGTCTATTCACGCCGAGTTTACGAGAATTGCTTGCCAGCGCGGTCGAAGGGCGGGCTTGCGGCTTCCGCGCCGTCCGCGAACCGGTTAGAAGCTGATATGCCGCACGATGTCACGCTTCCCGCCGCTGCGCTGGCCGGTCTTTTGTCGTTCCTCAGCCCCTGCGTGCTCCCTTTGGTGCCGCCTTACCTCACCTTTATCGCCGGAACGACCATCGAGGAGGTGGCGAACGTGCGGGAGGCCCGGGCGCGGCGCGACATCCTGATCGCCGCCGCTCTTTTCGTCTGCGGCTTCTCGACGGTCTTCGTCGGGCTCGGCGCCACCGCTTCGGTCATAGGTCAGGTTTTACGCGAGCACCTAAGGCTCCTGTCCGCGCTCGCCGGGGGCGCCATCATCCTCATGGGGCTTCACTTCATCGGCGTTTTCCGTTTCGCCCTGCTTTATCGCGAGGCGCGCATCGACGTCCAGAAGCCGGTCGGAACTTGGGGCGCCTATGTCATGGGCCTCGCCTTCGCCTTCGGCTGGACGCCCTGCATCGGGCCGATTCTCGCCGCCATTCTCGCCGTCGCGGCGTCGCAGGAGACCGCCGGCAAGGGCGCCGCGCTGCTCGCCGCCTATTCGCTCGGGCTCGGGGCGCCGTTCTTTGTCGCGGCGCTAGCGATCGAACCCTTCATCCGCTGGATCAAACGATTCAAGCGGCATTTCGGCGTGCTGGAGCGCGCCGTCGGCGTTCTTCTGGTGCTGACCGGCGTCGCTTTCCTCACCGGCTCGATCCAGGACGTCTCGTTCTGGCTGTTGCAGGCCTTCCCGGGCCTCGCGGCGATCGGCTGAGGCTCATCCTATTTTTTGTCCGGCAGATCGCACAAGCCCGGATTCTTTTCGTCGTATATTATGGAGACAGCATCTCCGACATGCGTGTTTTCATATTGAATGCCGGCCGGGAGCGTCGACAGATACTGAACGCCGTCGATAATATATCCGACCGTAACCTTGTAATAGAATATATCCCCGTCCGAAATGGTCTCGACATGCCGGACGACGGCGGTGGTCGATTTCCAGCTTTGCGCGCGAAAGAAACGCCTGATCGCGTAAAACAAAAATGCAGCGATGAACAGACCGACGAAGACCGCGAAGATATGGGGGATCGCGTTCATCCGCTTCGCGCCGCCTATTTGATCTGGTAATAGCCGATGCGCCCGTCCGGGCCTTTCTTCCAGATGAAGACGACGTAATCGGCGCGGGTCACATCGCCCTTTTGGTCGAAGTTGATGTCGCCGATGACGGTCTTGAACGTCATGCCGGAATGCATGGCTTTGGCCACCTCCGCCGCATCGAGCGATTTCGCGGCTTCGGCCGCCTGTTTCAGCACCTCGACCGCGGCGTAGGAATAGAGCGTGTAGGTCTCGGGGTTAAAGTTCTTCGCCTTGAATTCCTGCACGACCTTGGCGGCTTCCGGGCGGTCGCGGGGATCGGGCGGGAAGGTCATGAAGGTTCCCTCGACGCCGGGGCCCGCGATCGCCGCGAATTCGTCGGAGGCGATGCCGTCGCCTCCCATCATGACGGCGTTGACGCCCTGGTCGCGCATCTGGCGCAGCAGCAGTCCGCCCTCGGTGTGGACGCCGCCCCAATAGACGATGTCGGCGCCCGACTCCTTGATCTTCGAGACGATCGCCGAATAATCCTTCTCGCCCTTGTTGACGCCTTCATACAGCACTTCGGTGACGCCTAGCGCGTTGAGGCTTTTCTTGGTCTCGTCGGCGAGGCCCTTGCCGTAGGTCGTCTTGTCGTGGACGATGGCGATCTTCTTGGCCCCCTGGGCGGCGAGGAATTTCGCGGCGACCGCGCCCTGCTGATCGTCGCGTCCGCAGGTGCGGAAGATCGTCTCGATGCCGCGCTCGGTGATTTTCGGATTGGTCGAGCCCGGCGTGATCTCGAGAATGTTGTTCTCGGCGTAGATTTCGGACGCCGGCATGGTGACGCCGGAATTGAAATGGCCGATGACGAAGGCGATCTGATCGCCGACGAACTTATTGGCGACCGAGACGCCTTGCTTGGGATCGGCGGCGTCGTCGCCGACTTCGACGCTAACTTGCTGGCCGAGGATGCCGCCCGCCGCGTTGATGTCGGCCACGGCCTGTTCGGCGCCCATCCGAATTTGCGCGCCGAAGGTCGCGTCGGGGCCCGTGACCGGCACGCCGACGCCGAGCCGGACGTCGGCGGAAGCTGCGCCGCAAAGGCAGGCCGCGGCCAAGAGGCCGATGGCGAGATGGGCGAGGCGGTTCACAGGACGTTTCATGAGCAGATTCCTTCGTTGTCAGTCGTCCCGCGCGAGAATGGCGCCATATTGCTGTTGCATCTGGCGCCGTCGCGTCAGTTTGAAGCCCGCGAGCATGAATCCTAACGCCGCGGCGAAATCGAGGCCATAGGCTTCGAGCGACAAGAGCGGCTCGGCGAACAGGGCGTAATGCAGAAAGCGCACCATCGCGGCGATGCCCAGCGCATAAACGAGCGCCTGCCACAGGGGACGCCAGCGCGTCGCCAGCGCGCGCCCGGTGGCGAAGGAAGCGGCGCCGCCGATGATGACGCTGAGGCCGAGAAAGATCAAAAGACCGCGGAGGTCCAAGATGGGTGCGGGAGTCAATGGCCGCCCTCGAGATAGGCGGCGCGGATTTCCGGGCGCGCCAGCAGTTCGTGGCCCGCGCCCGACATCGTGATCGCGCCGTTGACGAGAACAAGGCCGCGATCGGCGAGCTTCAGTGCGTGATAGGCATTCTGCTCGACGAGAAACACGGTGAGGCCTTCCGTGCGGTTCAGCTCCTTGATGACCTCGAAGATCTGCTTGACGATCAAGGGGGCGAGCCCGAGCGAGGGCTCGTCCAGCAGCAAAAGGCGGGGCCGGCTCATCAGCGCGCGGGCGATCGCGAGCATCTGCTGCTCGCCGCCCGACAATGTGCCGCCGCGCTGGCCCGCGCGCTCCTTGAGGCGCGGAAAGATCGCAAAGATTCGTTCAAGATCCCGCGCGAAGTCGCCCTGGCCAAGCGAAGCGCCGATCTGCAGATTTTCATAGACGCTCATGCGCGGAAAGATGCGCCGCCCCTCCGGCGATTGCGCGAGGCCGAGGCGCGCGATGTCGTGGGTTTTAAGCCCCGTGATGTCGCGCCCGTCGAAATGGATCGCGCCCTCCCGCGCGCGCGGATTGCCGAAAATTGTCATCATCAAGGTTGTTTTGCCGGCGCCGTTCGCGCCGATCATGGTGACGATCTCGCCCTCGTTGATGTCGAGATCTACGCCTTTCAAGGCGATGATGTTGCCGTAGTAGGCCGTGACGCCCCGCATCGACAACAGGGGGCTTGATGGCGCCCCGTTCATGCGCTGATCCTGTCCCCTTTCGCCGCCGCGATTTCGGCCGCGTCGTCGACCCCGAGATAGGCCTTGATGACGTTCTGGTCTTCGCGAATCTCGCACGCGCGCCCATCGGCGATCTTCACGCCATAATCGAGCACGACGACGTGGTCCGAAATCTCCATGACGACCGACATATCATGTTCGATGAGAAGAATGGACGTCCCATGTTCGTCGCGAAGGCTGAGCAGGAGGGCGTTGAGCTCGTGCGATTCGCGCGGGTTGAGGCCTGCGGCGGGCTCGTCGAGGCAGAGCAGCACCGGGGCGACGCACATCGCGCGGGCGATCTCGACCCGGCGTTGCGCGCCATAGGGCAGGGCGCCGGCCGGATCGTCGGCGCGATCGATGAGGCCGATCCTGTCGAGCCAGTAGCGGGCGGCCTCGATGGCCGCTTTCTCCCGGGCGCGATAGCCGCCAAATCCGGTGAGGCCGGAAAAGCCTAAGCCCCCGCCGATCAGACGGTTATGCTGCGCGATGATGAGATTTTCGATGAGCGTCATGCCCTGAAACAGGCGGATGTTCTGGAAGGTCCGGGCGACGCCGGCGTATTTCGCGATCTCGAAATCGGCCATGCGCTCCAGTAGGAAGATATCGCCCGAGGCCATGCTGGCGTGCCGTCGTCCCGTTTGAGTCAGGGCGCGCACATCTTCCGCCGCGGCGCAGCCGGTGCGGGCGAGCGCCATGCGCCCGCCGCAACTCCGGTAAAAACCCGTGATGCAGTTGAAGACGGTGGTTTTGCCGGCGCCGTTCGGGCCGATGAGCGCCGTTATGTCGCCACGTCCGACCGTGAAGTCGAGACCGTTGACCGCGCAGAGGCCGCCAAAGCGCATCGTCAGCCCTTCGATCGCGAGGAGAGGCGCGGAGATCCAGCGCATCAGCCATGCCCCTCTTGCGCCAGAGCGCCGACGACCGGCTTCGGCTTGATGAGAAAGATCGAAGGTTTGCGGATGGCGATGAGGCCGCGCGGCTTCCAGTTCATCATCGCCACCATGGCGATGCCGACGATCAGCATGCGATATTGCGTCGGATCGAAGGCGTCGCCGAATATCGCCTTCAGGCCATCGAGTTCGCGCAACAGCTCGGAGCCGCCGATGATGCCGATGGCGGCCAGCGCGACGCCGAGCTGCGAACCGCTGCCGCCGAGCACGACGAGAGCGAGAATGGTGGCCGATTCCATGAAGGTGAAACTCGTCGGCGAGACGAAATTCTGCCGCGCGGCGAAGAGCGCGCCAGCCATGCCGGCGATCGTCGCGCCGAGCGCGAAGGCGGCGAGCTTCGTCGCCACCGTATCGATGCCTAGCGAACGGCAGGCGGTCTCGTCCTCGCGCAATGCCTCGAACGCGCGTCCGATCGGCAGACGGCGCAGTCTGAGGGTCAGGAAATTGACGAGGAGCGCCATGGCGAGGACGAGGTAGAAAAGGAAAATCAGTCGGTGAACCGGCGCATATTTCAGCCCGAACAGGGCCGCAAAGCCGTGCGGACCCGGGGCGAACGGCCAGCCGAAAAAGGTGATGCGCGGAATCGAGCTGATGCCGGCGTCGCCATTGGTCAGCGCCGTCCAGTTGGTCAGAACGATGCGGATGATCTCGCCGAACGCCAGGGTGACGATGGCGAGATAATCGCCGCGCAGCCGCAGCACCGGAAGGCCGAGCGCAACGCCCCAGAGCGCGGCGAGCGCCCCGGCGACGGGCAGGCAGACCCAGAAGGACCAGCCCCATGTCGTCGAGAGCAGGGCGTAGGCGTAGGCGCCGACCGCGTAGAAGGCGACATAGCCGAGGTCAAGAAGGCCGGC